>NZ_JAHHPN010000753.1:0-23981 GCF_024606325.1 Endozoicomonas sp. ONNA1 | reverse complement strand
AGCCTGTTAGGTGACTAACGGGAATCTCGCTCCTTCAGGGGCGAGAGGATGTCAAGATACCGTTCCCGAAACCTTAAAGGTCGATGTAAATCCTGTCAGCACGCTCATAAAATTAGTAATAAGTAATTTTTAAATTTTATAAAATAGGTTATTACAAATGAATTGGCATAAAGAGCTGAATTTACAGCAGACCGTTTTTTCAGACTGTACTATTGAGCGTTGCAAGTTCGCCAGACACTTGCGCCCGGCGTTTATTTTGGAAGGTCAGGCTTCAGATCTGATTTCTGAGCCCTAATTGATCAGGGTGAGGGAGAAGATAGGTCTGCTGCTGGATGTAGTCGTTGCCATGATTTTCAATGAAATGACGTAGCATGGTCATTGGCACTACTAACGGCAGGATACCCTGACGGTACTCTTCGACCAGTTTGAGAAACTGGTTTCGCTCTGTGGTGTCCACAGTCTTCTTTACGTAGCCCAGAATGTGCAGCATGGTATTAGTGTGGGACTTCCGGGTTGCCCTTTTTTTCAGGGTGTTCATGAACTCTTCGAAGTATTGTGCCAACAAAGGTTGCAGTTCCATCTTGCCGCCTTTGGCAACGAGCTGTCCCAGGGCACTATAATCGCTGGGATTGTGAGCCATGATCATATATTTGTGGGTTGAGTGAAAATGAACCACAGCGGCATGACTGGGATTTTTCAGTACTTCGCTGTGCCAGCGGTGGTAGGCATACACCCGGGTGAAAAAATTTTCCCTCAAAACGGGATCATGGAGTCGGCCTTCTTCCTCCACAGGCAGAAGAGGTTGTGCTTCCATCAGGGCTTTGGCGTATGCACCTGCAGAACTGACGCCAGAAGGGAAGCCGTTTTCATGGTAGACCTTGACCCTTTCCATGCCACAACTGGGGGATTTTTGCATCAGGATATAGCCACTGATATCGGTTAATTCTCTGGCTTTTCTGTAGCCATAATCAGTCAGCTGATCGGTAACGTCCACATCTGGGTGATCGGTACCCACAACCCTGACCTGCTGGATATCCCCAACCAGACGAATAGGTTCCCTGGGGGTGCCCAGTCCGATGGCCACTTCCGGGCAGACAGACTCGAATTGGAAGAAATGACTCAGGGTATTCATACAAAACGAAGAGCGCTTGTGCCCACCATCGTATCGGACTTTCTGACCCATCAGGCAGGCGCTGATGCCGAGTTTGATGTCTTTTTCGGGTTCTGGAATTGAGACGATAGCCATTAAAACTTCCTCTTTATTATCCTTTTGCTTTCTATGTAACTTATTTTAGAGCAACCCCCTGGAGCCTATCGGACAGTAGGAAAGTTCGATCTGAATTCCAGAAAGAGCGGCTATCTTTTTCGTTGTAAGCGCACAGCGAGACCCGGGTACAAATGACAGCACGATAGGCTGATATAATACCCGGCACGTATAAAACCGACAATAATGAGGGGGTGGGTTGCGCTCACTTAAGGAATTCCCATATCACTATTGCTGAGAAACCACCCACAACCCCGGACATATAATCGGGCAGGGAAAAACCGAATAGACTGCGAACCAACAAACCGATTAAGAAACTGGCCACCAACATCACTGCAAGGGTAATCAGGCATCGTTTCCAGAGAGGCAATATGGACGAAGCAGTTTTGACGTCAGTCATGATGATCCTCAAATGATCATAATCTCACAGTCTAGTAGGCGGCTGTCATAACCCGCAAATTCAGAGGCGTTATAAACAGCATGAACTATCCGATTTTTTTTAAGGCTGCTTCAAGGCTTTGAAAGCAGAGAGTACCCTCTCTCTTGATGCTTTGAGGTCGACAATCGGTGCCGGGTAGTTGATCTCATTAACATGATGTTGCCAGGGAGCGTGAATCTCCTTGCTACTCAGTCTGCTCAGCTGGGGTAGCCAGTGGCGAATAAACTGACCTTCTGAATCAAATTTCTCCGACTGACTGACAGGATTAAACATTCTGAAATAGGGGGCCGCGTCGGTGCCTGTGCTGGCAGACCATTGCCAGCCACCATTGTTGGCGGACAAATCACCGTCGATCAGATGCTGCATGAAGAAGGTTTCTCCGAGGCGCCAGTCAATCATCAGGTTTTTGGTCAGGAACATGGCTGTGACCATTCTCAGGCGGTTGTGCATCCAGCCGGTATTCACCAATTGTTTCATGGCTGCATCCACCAATGGAAAGCCAGTCTCACCTTTGCACCAGGCACTGAATGCCTCGTTATCCTGATTCCAGGGCAGATGTTCGGTTTCTGTGATGAACGCCCTGCCTCTGGAAAGCCTTGGGAATCCATGCAAAATATGTTTGTAAAATTCCCGCCAGATTAATTCACTCATCCAGCATTGCAGGCCATCGCTACCTGAATCCATTTCTCCATTGTTGGCCTGAAATGCAGCATAGAAACACTGTCTGAGGGAGACTGTTCCTGACACCAGATAGGGAGAGAGGGTGCTGGTGGCATCCATACCCGGAAAATCCCGAAACTTTTTATAACCTTCACTATGAGACTCGATAAAGGATTTGAGCCGGTTTGCGGCTTCTTCTTCACCGGCAGGCCAGAGTGCTTGAAGACCTTCCAATGGCGTAAACAGATTCAGGTAATCGACGGGCTGAACATCAGCCAGTTCCAGAGGCTTTTGTTGTTCAGGGGCGGGCAGTGGCTGAATCTGGTGCAGGTCAAGGGTTCGATACAGTGCTTTTTTAAAAGGCGTGAAGACTTTGAAATAATCACCGCTGCCATTTAACAGATGACCCGGAGGGATCAGAGTCTGGTCAGAAAAACGCAGGCATTTCAGTTGTTGCCCGGCAAAGGTTTGTTCGACAGCCCTGTCTCTGTTTTCTTCATTGAGCCCATGTTCGTTATTAAAGCTTATGCCGTCGCACTGGAGTTGTCGGGCTGTCTGTAACAGTAATTGGGCACAGTGTTCAAATCGAATCGGTTGAATGACGACCAGTGGAATGTTGAGCCTGTTTAGAGAGTGTTCCAGTTGTTTGAGATTCTGCATCCAGAACCATAGCTTGTTCGGGCTGTCGTTATGCTCCTGCCATTGATCCGGGCACAGGCAATAGACGGCCACAACTTCATTTTTAACTGCGGAGTGGTACAGAGCAGGGTTGTCTCCCACTCTCAAATCGCTTCTGAACCAGACCAGTGTTCGACTCATATAGCTATGAGCCGGTATTTCAGCCCACCCCCTGAATGTGACAATGGATACGGTGCCTGATTGAGCTGGGTTTTCATAGTTTAATTAACAACCCTCAGTTCTATTTTTAAGTTATAACCTTGTTACGGCTTATGGAAGGAAGTAGATCATCCCGGGGTGGCGTTAACATTTCTGGCTTGATAGTTGCTTAACTGCATTCGAACTTTCTCACTATGCTACCAGAGGAGTTAACAGCATAGGAGAGCTAACAGGATAGCTTTTAAAAAGGTGCTACGCATGCTAGAGATGAGTTCCTCTCCAACAACTCGTTCTGTTGAATATGAACAGGTTTCTGATGATTATCTAAAGCAGAGACAGCTCAGGAAGGGAGCAGCGGGCTGGCTGGTCCTGGCTGGACTTGGGATTTCCTACGTGATTTCCGGAGACTTTGCCGGCTGGAACTTTGGGCTGGAACAGGGCGGTTTTGGTGGCATGCTGCTAGCCACACTGGTCATGGCCGTTATGTATACCTTCATGGTGTTGTCACTGGCTGAACTCTCTTCATCATTACCCACCGCCGGTGGTGGCTACTCCTATGCCCGTCGGGCAATGGGTCCCTGGGGAGGTTATCTGACCGGCACCGCCATACTTCTTGAATACGCCATTGCGCCTGCAGCGATTGCAGTCTTTATAGGTGGGTATGTGAATGAACTTTTTGGTTGGGATGGACCTCTGGTTTACGGTGCTTTCTATGCTGCCTTTATTGGCCTGCACCTTTTGGGGGCTGGAGAAGCGCTGAAAATCATGATGTTGATTACCGGTCTGGCATGTTTAGCCATAGTCGTGTTTATTATAGGAATGATTCCTGCCTTCAACGTCGACAACCTGTTTAATATCGCCGTCAATGCAGAAGCTACTGGCGCTTCCACTTTCCTGCCCGAAGGTTATATCGGTATCTGGGCTGCGATCCCATTTGCCATGTGGCTGTTTTTGGCAGTAGAAGGTGTTCCTCTGGCGGCGGAAGAAGCCACTGATCCAAAGAGGGATATGCCCAGAGGGATCATCACAGCTATGATCGTTCTGCTGCTGTTTGGAGGGCTGGTATTGATTCTCGCCCCCGGCGCAGCGGGTGCTGAATACCTGAAGGATCACGCCGCACCGCTGGTAGGGGCTCTGCAACAGGTCTATGGTAAAAGCTCTTACATAGCAACTTTTGTAAACTTTGTCGGGCTTGCCGGTCTGATCGCCTCCTTCTTTTCTATTATTTATGCCTATTCCCGGCAGGTATTCGCTTTATCCAGAGCCGGTTATTTACCTCGTTTTTTGTCAAAAACCGGCCAGCGAAAAGTGCCAACAATGGCTCTGGCCATTCCGGGAATTATTGGCTTTCTGCTGTCATTGACCGGAGAAGGTGATCTGATGATCACTATGGCCGTTTTTGGTGCCACGCTCTCCTACGCCATGATGACGCTGTCTCATATTATCCTGCGAGTTAAAGAACCAGAGCTGGAGCGTCCTTATAAAACACCGGGCGGCATTATGACATCAGGAATTGCTTTTGCCCTGGCTATTGTTGCTTTTATCTCTACCTTTCTGGTGAGCTGGGAAGCCGCTTTCTGGTCAGCGGTTTTCTACGCCATCATGGTGGCCTATTTCGGGTTATACAGCCGACACCACCTGGTGGCCAAAGCGCCTGAAGAAGAGTTCGAAGCCATTACCAAAGCTGAGTCTGAGCTGAGCTGACTGGTCAGGTACCTCTCTGTTGCCTGACTTCTGATAAGCCTAAGAAAAATGAGTAGCGAGTATGCACAACCCCAGAGATGTCAGAACGATTGATGATGCCAAGAAAATTGTTAAAGAGAGAGGACTCTCCCACGTTAAGGTCGGTCTTTTCGATAATGACGGAATCATGCTCGGCAAATACATGAGCAAGGCCAAGTTTTTTTCAGCGCTGGAAAGCGGCTTTGCCTTCTGCGACGTTATCCTGGGCTGGGACAGTAAAGACCAGCTCTATGACAATGTAAAGTACACCGGCTGGCATACCGGATACCCTGATGCTCCCGTTCGAATCTTGCCACACTCTTGCCGGGAAATCCCTTTTGAAAATGGCATGCTATTGTTCATCGCAGAATTCAAGGATCAGTCAGAAGCTCTCTGTCCCCGCGGGACATTGAGAAGGGTGATCGAAAAAGCGTCCGACATGGGCTTTGATGCCCGTGCAGCGCTGGAATATGAGTTTTTTATGTTCCAGGAAACACCGGAATCGGTTCGGGAAAAAGGTTTTCGAAACCTCAAACCATTGACGCCTGACTGGTTTGGTTATTCCATGATCAGAAACTCAGTGCATTCCGATCTGTATCACCAGATACTGGAAATGGCTGAGGTGATGGACTTTCCCATCGAAGGTATTCATACAGAGACCGGGCCGGGCGTGGTCGAAGCAGCCATTGCCGTTGACTCTGCTGAAAATGCCGCAGATAAAGCGGCACTGTTTAAAACGTTTATGAAAGTGCTGGCACAGCGTAATGATCTGATGGCGACGTTTATGGCCAAGTGGTCACCGGATTATCCGGGGCAGAGCGGTCATATTCATTTGTCTCTGTTCAACAAAAAGGATGGGCAATCGGCGTTCTTTGATCCCAGCCAGAAACACAATATCAGCCAGACACAGAGGCACTTTATTGCCGGTTTGCAGCGATTAATGCCTGAATTCCTGCCCATGCTGGCCCCTACCGTCAATAGTTACACCCGACTCATTCCCGGTTTCTGGGCACCTACCGACGCGACCTGGGGGGTTGAAAACCGAACCACCGCATTACGTGTTATTCCGGGCTCAGAGAAGTCACAGAGAGTGGAGTACCGGTTGGGCTCTGCAGATGCTAACCCTTATCTTTCACTTTCTGCGGCGTTGGCTTCTGGCCTTCAGGGAATTATTCACCAATGGGAGCCCGAGGATCAGGTTAAAGGTAATGCCTACGATCAAGGGCACTCACCTGAATTCGCACTGCCTTCAACACTCTGGGATGCCGCACAGAAATTCAAACAATCCGAAGCGGCCCGAACTATGTTGGGTGATGCTTTCGTCGAACACTATGCCGCGTCCAGGGAGTGGGAAGAGCGGGAGTTCAGAAAACATATTACGGATTGGGAAATGGATCGTTATTTCGAAATTATCTGATTACTTCCAACGGATTCAGAACAATGAATAAAACACAGATCACTCTTTCACCGGTCGATGGTTCAGTGGTTGCTGAACGTCCACTGTCTGATGTTTCAGACATAAATCTGGCTCTGGCGAAGGCTCAGAAAGCACAGCTTGACTGGCAGGGTGTTGCACTGGCGGAGCGGCAAAAAATCTGCAGTAAAGCAGTGGATAACTTTGTCGGTCAAAAAGACGACATTGCCAGTGAAATCACTTGGCAGATGGGCAGACCGGTTAAATACTCTGCCGGAGAAGTAGCAGGGTTTGAAGAGCGTGCCCGTTATATGATTGAAGCCTCAGGTGAAGCATTGAAGCCCGTCACAATACCTGAAAAAGAAGGATTTACCCGTTATATCTGCAAGGAAGCCCTGGGAGTTCTGTTGGTCATAGCGCCCTGGAATTATCCCTACCTGACCGCCATCAACAGCGTTATGCCGGCACTGCTGGCCGGTAATGCCGTGCTGCTGAAGCATTCTGCCCAAACCCCACTCTGTGCTGAGCGAATGGTCAAAGCGTTTCTTGACGCAGGTCTGCCCGAGGGGCTTTTTCAGTACCTGCACATGTCCCATGACAGCACCGAATATTTGATTCAGTGTGACGCCATAAAGCATGTGGCATTTACTGGTTCAGTCCGTGCTGGAGTCGAAGTAGAAAAAGCGGCTGCCGGACGATTTATCGGTATGGGGCTGGAGCTGGGTGGCAAAGATCCTGCTTATATCAGAGCTGATGCTGATCTGGATGCAGCGACGGACACGGTGATAGACGGTGCTTTCTTTAACTCCGGTCAATCTTGCTGCGGCATAGAAAGGCTCTATGTACATGAAGATGTTTATGATGCATTTGTTGAAAAAGCTGTTGCTCTGGTGAAGCAGTATCGTCTCGGACGACCCGATGATCCTGAAACCACTCTGGGCCCGCTGGTGAAAAGCAGTGCTGCGGACTTTGTCAGGGGGCAGGTGGAAGAAGCTATTTCACAGGGGGCGGTTGCCCATATTGACCCGGCCTTGTTCCCAGAGCATGAGCCGGGCACTCCCTATCTTGCTCCCCAGTTGCTCACACAAGTGAACCACACTATGCGGGTGATGACGGAAGAAAGTTTCGGACCTGTTTTGGGGATTCAAAAAGTCTCTTCCGATGAAGAAGCGGTCCGCCTGATGAACGACAGTGAGTTTGGACTGACGGCCGCTATTTTCTCAAGGGATATTGAGCGAGCCGTTGAACTGGGCCGTCAGGTGCAAACAGGCACTTTTTTTGTCAATCGCTGTGATTATCTTGACCCGGCCCTGGCCTGGACTGGCATTAAAAACTCAGGTCGGGGCTGTACTTTGTCGGTGTTGGGTTTTGATGCCCTTACCCGACCCAAATCCTTTCACATCAAGCACGGTTGAAGCAGTAAGGAAACGTCAATGGACATTGAACAGTACACAGCTAACTGGAATTTTCCGACAGCTATTCGTGCAGGGGCTGGCCGTATAAAAGATCTGCCCGCTGCCTGTATTGAATTGGGGATGAAAAAACCACTCATTATTACTGATCCGGGGTTGTCTCAGTTGCCTATGATTCAGGAGGCTCGTTTACTGGTCAGCTCTGCTCTTGACGGGTGCGGTCTGTTTTCCGGCATCAAGGGTAATCCAACCGGTGAGAATGTGTCAGCTGGTGTGGCTGCCTGTAGGGAAGGCAACCATGATGGCGTGATCGCTTTTGGCGGAGGTTCTGCCCTGGATGCAGGCAAAGCAATAGCCTTGATGGTTGGCCAAAGTCGTTCAATCTGGGATTTTGAAGATGAGGGTGATAACTACCTGAGAGTGAATGTGGAGGGGATGCTGCCTGTTGTGGCCGTGCCCACCACTGCCGGTACAGGCTCGGAAGTGGGGCGCTCTTCCGTGATCACCCATCAGGATGAACAGGTGAAAAAGATCATTTTTCACCCGGGTATGCTTCCCGGCATCGTGCTTCTCGATGCGGAACTGACCTGTGGTTTGCCTCCCAGACTCACCGCAGCTACGGGGATGGATGCTCTCTCCCATAATCTTGAAGCTTACTGTTCGCCTTTTCATCATCCTATGGCTCAGGGCATCGCACTGGAAGGCATTCGTCTGGTAAAAGACTATCTGCCCAGAGCGGTGGCGCAGGGCAGTGATCTTGAGGCCCGGCATCAAATGCTGGTGGCCTCCGGTATGGGAGCAACGGCCTTTCAAAAAGGTCTGGGTGGCATGCACGCTCTGGCGCATCCGCTCGGGGCTTTATACGACACTCATCATGGGTTGTTGAATGCCGTTCTAATGCCCTATGTTCTGAAAGCAAACAGAGCCGCCATCGGGCATAAAATGGCTGCTCTCAGTCGTTACCTTGATCTGCCGACTCCGGGCTTTGATGCTTTCTTCAATTGGGTGATAGAGCTCAGGGAACAGCTGGAAATCCCCCATACGCTGGCTGAAATCGGCATTGACGATAGCCAGCTGGATAAAGTCGGGCGGATGGCATTTGTCGATCCTTCTGCAGCCGGAAACCCAATCCCTTTCTCTGCGACTGAATATCAGCGGATATGTCAGGATGCTTTTCGTGGAGAACTGTGATGAAGATCGGTTTGCTGTTGTGTGATGACGTTGCACCGGAGCTGCGAAAGGTGCACAACAATTATCCGGATATGTTTCTGGCTTTGCTGAGAAAACAGCATCCTGATTTGGAGATGGTCACCTATCGGGTAGTGGATGGTGAGATTCCTGAAACCACCGATGAGTGTGACTGCTGGATTATTTCGGGCAGTCGTCACAGTGCTTACGACCCTTTTCCATGGATACCTTTACTAGAGGGGTTCGTCAGGAGGTTGTATGAAGATCGTTGCAAGCTGGCGGGTATCTGTTTTGGTCATCAGGTCATGGCAAAAAGTCTCGGGGGGAAGGTGGCGCTGGCTGATAAAGGCTGGGGTGTTGGTATGTCGTACAATCACATCACCCGGCAGACCAGCTGGATGGATCCTGCGGTTCAGGACTTCAAATTGTTGGTTAGCCACAGGGATCAGGTCATTCATCTGCCATCTTCTGCTGAAGTATTGGCCAGCAGTGATTTTTGCCCCAATTATATGCTGCAATATGGCGACTGTTTTGTCAGCGTTCAGGGGCACCCGGAGTTCAGTAAGTCCTACTCTGAGGACTTGATGAACTCGCGTCGGGAGTTGATTCCCGGGGACAGAGTGCTTATGGGCATGGATTCACTGAGAGATGATCCTGACAGTGATCTTGTTGCTCAATGGATCGTACAGTTTTTCAGGCAGAAGTCGTGATCTAACCCGGAAATTTAAACAACGTTTTGAGTCTCGATGACGGTCGAGCATAGCGGAATGTTGCATTTAATCTTCGGGTTAACAGTAAAAATAGTTTATTAATCAAATAGTTATATTAATATATGAAATGCTGAAACAAACAGCTACGTTTTAGTAACAGTAGTCTTATCCAGGTTTGACGTATGATATCAGTCAGTTGCCAGAGAGCGATCGGGTTCTCTGGCTATCTGGAGTGTTTGATTATCACCGCCCTGAGGACATCGAGGTCCATATGAGATGGATTGAGCGCTGGTCATGCTCCTGCAAGATCAGGCCAACAGAATAAGATTATGTTTTTAGACCAATATTGTACGGAGCTGGAAAATAACCAGTTCTCATTCAGTCGCCAGCAGTCCAGTGATTTTGCCAAGAATATCGCCAATGACTTCAACCCGCTGCATGATGTGGACACTAAGAAGTTTTGTGTGCCCGGTGATCTTCTTTTCGCCAAAATCCTGAGCTCTGAAGGGCTGTATCCCGACATGAGGGTGATTTTCAGCGGTATGGTCAGCGATGGCGTTACCCTGTCAATAGCAGATGCCAGGAATGGTGACAAGATTATTTGTGACCAGAGTGAGAAGGAATACCTCCGGGTTGAGCACAGTGGTGAGCAAACAAACGATGCCGATATGATTGCAAAGCTGGTCAAGGCATATGTGGCGTTCTCGGGTGAAAACTTTCCTCATGTGCTGGTGCCACTGATGAAAGAAAAGAATGTCATGATTAATGTGGCAAGGCCTCTGGTTATCTATGAAACCATGTCGGTTCATCTGGAAAGGATTGATCTGAAAGATCCGGTGATAGAGGCTTCCCAGTCTTCTTTGGAAGTGAATGGCAAACGTGGCAATGTCACCCTGGGTTTTATCTTTAAGGATGGTGATAAAGTCGTGGGACAGGGGAAGAAAACCATGGTTCTGGCCAACTTGCGGGAATACGATCAGTCTACCATAGACAGTATGGTCAATGAGTATAATCGCCGCCGGATAGAGCACGCAGTTTAATTCTTGTCCTGCATTATCTTTCGGGAGCCTATCAGGCTTCCGTCATTCTGTTATAATCCCGAATCCGCCAAGGAAGACAATAGATAGCCTCCTTCCCAGAGAGCTTCTCAAACATCAGGATCAAGAACCAGAGAGAAAGGATAGTGAGTCATGCCTGCATACCGTTCAAGAACCTCGACCCACGGTCGTAATATGGCTGGAGCCCGCTCGCTTTGGCGTGCCACGGGTATGAAGGATGATGACTTCAAAAAGCCTATTATTGCCGTAGCCAATTCTTTTACCCAGTTTGTTCCCGGCCATGTTCATCTAAAAGACATGGGACAGCTGGTGGCCAGAGAAATTGAAAAGCACGGTGGTGTAGCCAAAGAATTTAATACCATTGCCGTCGATGACGGTATCGCTATGGGTCACGATGGCATGCTTTACTCCCTGCCCAGTCGTGACATCATCGCTGACTCCGTTGAGTATATGGTGAATGCTCATACTGCAGATGCTCTGGTCTGTATCTCCAACTGCGACAAAATTACGCCCGGAATGCTCAATGCTGCCATGAGACTGAATATCCCTGTTATATTCGTCTCAGGCGGCCCCATGGAAGCCGGCAAAACCAAGTTGGCTCAGCACGGCCTGGATCTCGTCGATGCCATGGTGATTGCCGCTTCGGATGCTGATGATGAAACGGTTGCTGAGTATGAGCGTTCAGCTTGCCCAACCTGTGGCTCCTGCTCCGGCATGTTTACGGCCAACTCCATGAATTGCCTGACGGAGGCATTGGGTCTGTCCTTGCCGGGTAATGGTTCCATGCTCGCCACTCATGCTGATCGTGAGCAACTCTTCCTCGAAGCCGGTCGACGGATTGTCGATATCACTAAGCGATACTACGATCAGGATGATGAGTCTGTCCTGCCTCGCGCTATTGCCAGTTATAAGGCCTTCGAAAATGCCATGAGTCTGGATATCGCCATGGGCGGCTCCACCAATACCATTCTGCATTTGTTGGCTGCGGCACAGGAAGCTGGAGTCGATTTCACCATGAAGGACATTGATGCTCTGTCTCGTAAGGTGCCTCAGCTTTGCAAGGTGGCACCTAATATCCAGAAATACCATATGGAAGATGTCCATCGTGCTGGTGGAGTGTTTGGCATTCTGGGTGAACTGGATCGGGCAGGACTGTTGAATAACGATATCCCCATGGTTCACAGTGAAACTGTGGCCGCAGGTTTGGCAAAATGGGATATTAAACAGACCGGTGACGAATCGGTACGGACTTTCTTCAAGGCGGGTCCTGCGGGTATTCGTACGACACAGGCATTCAGTCAGGACACTCGCTGGCCAACGTTGGACGATGATCGCGAGTCAGGTTGTATCCGGAAACTGGAAAGTGCGTACAGCACTGAAGGGGGGCTGGCGGTTCTGACGGGTAATATTGCCTTGGACGGTTGTGTGGTAAAAACGTCTGGCGTCGATGAGAGTATTCTGGTTTTCGAAGGACCTGCTCATATCTGTGAGAGTCAGGAAGATGCGGTCAGTGATATTCTCGAAGGTCGGGTAAAATCCGGTGATGTTGTCATCGTCCGTTACGAAGGCCCTAAAGGTGGCCCGGGTATGCAGGAAATGTTGTACCCAACCAGTTACCTGAAATCCAAAGGTCTGGGTAAAGAGTGTGCGCTGCTGACTGATGGTCGTTTCTCTGGCGGTACATCCGGGCTTTCCATTGGTCATGCTTCTCCTGAAGCGGCAGCAGGTGGCAACATTGGTCTGGTGGAAAAGGGTGATATCGTTCGTATCGATATCCCAAACCGTACCATCGACGTACAGTTGTCTGATGAAGAGCTGGCTGAGCGTCGCACCCAGATGGAAGCGAAAGGCAAAGCCGCATGGAGGCCTCTGAAAGAAAGGCCTCGTAAAGTTTCTGCCGCACTGAAAGCCTACGCGGCTATGGTGACCAGTGCCGATAAAGGTGCTGTCAGAGATGTGTCACTTCTCGACTGATTGTGACTGATGAACGACAGGTTGTATTTTGTATAGAGCCTGTCGTGTACTTTGCATATCTTAAAAAATAAAAAATTCAGGACAACGAGTCTTTCTGATGGCGAGAACATTCTCTGCACTGGTTAACTTTTGAGATATAGCTTCACGCTTGCTTTTTTTGCAGCATTCGCCAGTGCATCATCCAGAGTGGCAAGTGGCAGACCTTCACGAATTGCCAATTCTAAATAGGCTGCATCATAACTACTGAGATTGTAATTTCTGGCAAGCCCCAGTGTTCGACTAAACGCCTGATTAGCCGTTAACGGATCAGCGAAAATAGGCAGATTTTCCAGCTGAGCAAGAAATCCTTCGGACAGGGCAATCTCTACATCACCTCTGTGCTCTGACCGAGACACTACATTACACACTTCCAGATGCCAGAGATTTGGAACAATTGCGTCAACCGAAACCAGTGTGGCCATAACATCCTCGGCATACTGCTGATCAGCAGCATCTTCTGTTTTCAATAGCCAGCGCATAGTTACAGAATTGTCTAACACGAAATCTGTCATCATCGGCGACCCTCTTCACGCAGAGCTTTCAAATCAACATCAGATATGGTTGGTTTCTTCATCTTTAGTAGATTATTAATGGCTGCTTTAGCCCTCAAACGACTTTTAGCTCGACTGGGGATCAGGTCAGCAATAGGTTTACCACGGTTAGTTATGGTAAAAGCTTCTCCAGCCTCAACACGGCGAAGAATTTCTGGGAGCTTGGTTTTTGCATCATAAGAGCCAATTTCTTCTGGCATTTCAGCGGCCTCTTTTTTTGGATTGTATAGACCAGTATACTAGTCTATTGTTTCTGTGCAACATAAATGAACCGTCTGAAATACTCATATCCAAAGGGAAACTCAACGATTGATAGACTGGTTTTATAAACCGGGATTTTTAGACTAATTTGCTGACAGCGCACGACTGCATTGAGGCATGAGCAGGAGCAGGAGCAGGAGCAATTGCCGCGAAGAGCAGTCTATTCTCGGTCGAGCTCATAGGGACACAAAATGGAGGCATGGATTGATCCGGGGATTAGATCATTAAAATTCTCAACGCCACCAGAATCAATAATCCACCGCACAGCCCGCTGATCAGTTTTGCTCTTTTTCTCAATGTTGGCAGGATACTGGCGTGTCCAGCAACACCAGCAATCAAACAGTACCAGAGGCCGTCACATAGAGTCGCCATAAGAGCCATTAGCAGCTGCGTTGTCAATGTGGTTTCAGCGTTAACGAACTGACTGAACAGAGCCAAAAAGAAGACGGCGATCTTGGGGTTAAGAAAGGAGATCAGGAATCCATCCAAAGCGGCCTGACGAAGAGAAAGTGATGAGGCCTGTTGTCCTGATGCATCACCAATCAATGTTCCACTGGCGCTGATAGCTTTGTAACCCAACCAGATCAGGTACGCGGCACCCAGCCAGGTCATCAGCTTAAACAGCCATGGCGTCCGGGTAATGACAACCGCTATACCGGCGGCTACCAGAAAAGCATAAATACCAATACCCGCTGCATGAGCGAGGGCGGTCACCAGGCCATGATGTCTTGAACCCTGGAGCGTACTTTTCATGACTGCGGCGAGGCTGGGACCCGGAGATATCGCCCCGAGGACGCAGACTGCCAATAGGGATAACCAGGATGATGCGCTCATGGATTCAACTTCATTGTCAAAAAGGCTGCGCAGTATAAGGGATCAGAGATTGCTCAGAAAGATTATCAGAATCAGACCCGGACAAATGGTCCTGATATACCAGGGCCAGATCTTCCAGAACAGACTCTTCCGGATTTCAGGAAAGCCCTGACTCAACGCTTTGAGCAGGCGATTTTGACGCATGATCCAGCTGCCGTAGATGGCAATTATCAGGCACAGAAGGGGTTGCAGATACTGAGTAGCGATCTTAACGGTCAAGCCAAGAAGCGTTTCAATGTGATAAATGATCAAAACCGACAAGCAGGCTGAGATCACCGTAATACACCAGCTGGCACGGTGGCGTTGGAAAGAGAGCTTTTCAACCATAAAGGCTACGGTCGGCTCGGTCAGAGAAATTGATGAAGTCAGCGCGGCAATCGTTAGCAACACGAAGAAAGCCAGGGCAACCAGCTGTCCAGACACTCCCAGTTGGTTAAATAAGGTTGGCAGTACGTTAAACACCAGCGTGTCAGCACTGTGGAGTTGTCCTTGAGCGGTGTAGATCTCTATACCCTGCTGCATGGCCGCATACATACAGGGAATGATTAGCATACCGGCCAGAAACGCCACTGAACTGTCGACCAGTGCAACTTGAAAAGCAGTGAGTGGAAGGTTGGCTTTTTTACTCAAATAGGAGCCATAAACCATCATGCAACCCACACCCAGAGACATGGAAAAGAAAGATTGCCCCAGGGCTGAAATCAAAAGTTGTTGATTCAGCAGTTTGGAAAAGTCTGGAATCAGATAGACTTTCAAACCCTCCATACCACCGGGCCGGCTGAGCGCGAAAACAATGAGCACAGACAGAATAATGAACAGGGCGGGCATCAGTCTGTTACACCATCGCTCTATACCCTCTTTAACCCCTCCGTTGACGATCAATGTTGTCAGAGCCATGAACATCAGAGTGACCAGAACCGTCGAGTATATGTTGAAATCGGTCAGCCAGGTGGCCACCGCGTGCAGGCCACTCAATTCGAAGATCGGGGCCAGAGAGAAGCCTGTGAACCAGCCCCCGACAATGCTGTAAAAGCTGTAAATCAGAGTCAGTGTCAGCAACCCCATGATGCTGGTGATAAAGCCCAGCGCTCTGACCCAGTTCCTGTTATCCAGGTTGGTCATAGCAGTGACTGAGTTGGATTGACTGTATCGACCAATAGTGAGTTCAGCCACCAGAGTTGGGTAGGCAAGAATGAATGAAAAACAGAGATAGACCAGAACAAAGGCTGCACCGCCATTTTGTGCCGTCTGGGTTGGAAAACTCCAGATGTTGCCGACGCCCACTGCGCAACCGGCAGCGGCAATAATAAAGCCCAGTCTGCTACTGAACTGGCCCCTGGTGGCCTGAATGTTGTTGCAGGCTTGTGGCAGAGTGGATCTATTGTGGTCAGACATTCCATTCAGGGACTGTTAGTCCGCCTGCTTATTTTTTGATATGGCTTGTTCAATGCAGCTTACCCATTGTCTGATGAGCCGGATTTATCTGCACAGGGCTAACAGGGGATCCGCTGTATCAGTAAACCTCAAAACTATAGCAACGATTTTGAGGTTTGCTTTTTGTCTTTATCTACTTGTTGGGGCGAATGAACAGCAGAGGCTTGCCTTTTTCCAGTATATAGGGGTAGGCAATGGTTTTGTTGTCATCTCCAATACCTACTTCTTTGGGTGCCATGTAAAAGTACGTCCATCCTGGCAGGCGGGCACTTAGCTTCTGATAGAAGACATTCTCGCTAATGCTTTCCAGTCCTTCACCCTGGGTGATGGACAGTCGTGGGAAAGCGTCATCATCCATAGCTGAGAAAAACCAGGCTGGCTCTCCCGCGATGCTGAAATAGGAGAAAGGAGGAGCCTGGTCTACAGCTGTTGGAACCGGGATATAAAGGCTCAGAACACAGTTCATACGGGCAAAAGAGCAAGTGGCGCCGGTTTGTTCCAGGTACCACTGCTTGAAAGCCAGACCATTATGCTGATAAGGCGTTTTGATCGGCTTGTACTTGTAATTCATGTCGTTAAGGACGGTCATGGCGGAGCGGGTAAGCATCCGCTCCATCGTTTCTCTGGCTCGGATCTCATCTTCGGCCATGGTGATGGGCATCCAGGCAAATAATCTGTGGTGGTCATAATGGCTGGCGCCCGGTACAGTCCATCCCCAGTAAAAGTGTTCAAAAGCGCCATAAGGTTTGACATTTACACCCACAACACCGCTGGCGGCACCGTAGGCAGGGTGGGAGATATTACCCAGTTTGTAATCCTCTAGCTTGCCTTCCTTGCTATAAGCTCCTGCCGGCAACTGCTGGTCATGCACGTGTTCGTGCATGCCGCCTGCATAAGTCAGGTTTTTGGCCTTGGACCATTTTTCGTTATAGGCCCCTTTATGGTTTGACAGGTTGAAGGCACAGCCTGCTATCAGCATTGCAGCAGCTGCTCCCAGCAGGTTTCGAAAAATCATATCCATACACTCCTGTGCGCGGTTTCGGATCTCTCGAACCATCGGCTCAGCTTTAGGAGCCTTTATAGAAGTCGTTCGCTTGTTGCGAATGCGTCTAGTAGGCAGGGTTATTTAGTGCAATAAGAAATTATAAGCGACTAATTAAAGACAGAATGAGTTTAATGTTTGAGTCTGAAGAAAATTTTTAGCCAGACGTCTGACGGTAACAGTTTTCTGCTTGATGCCATTAAAAACATGAGGTCGCTGGTGATGGCAATCAGTGAAACTCACGGAGAGTCATCATGGAGATAGCCTCAAGCGTTTGAGGCAGATTCTGGCGTGAAGGCTGGCATGCCGGCCAGGCTGAGACTCAGGGTCAGTAATTCATCCCAGCTGTTGAGTTTTTCGAGCCCTTTGACACCTTTGTCAATATGGCCGGTGTGGATCAGCATTTGTCTAAAGGCACGTTCACTGTGACGACCCATACATTTTTCCAGCAGGTTTTTGCGTTTCTTGAGAATAAAGGGTGACATGCCATGAATTTTGGCCGCCTGATCATAAGCCACATTGGACGAGATACCCCGGGATTTTAAGCGGCTGAGATGGCTGAGCAGCCGCACGTCACGTGCCAGAGCCCAGAGTACAACCGGTGGCTCGATGCCTTCGCTTTTCAATCCACCCAGTATTCTGACCACGGACTTCGAATCACCATTCAATGCTGAGTCAGCCAGCTGGAAAACGTCGTAGCGGGCACTGTCAGAAACCGCTTCCCTGACGGTTTCCACTTCAATCTTTTTACCGTCCGCCAGTAGCTTCAGCTTTTCAATTTCCTGTGAGGCGGCCAGCAGGTTTCCTTCAATGCGTTCGCAGAGCAACGAGAGAGCGTCCTGACTGGCCTCAAACCCCTGACTTTTCAGACGTCGGGCAATCCAGCCCGGCAGCTTGTCATGTTCAATAGGCCAGACAGGAATAAACAGTCCTTTCTGTTCCAGAGTCTTGAACCATTTTGCCTTTTGACTGGCATTATCAAGGCGGTCGGTAATGATCAGCAGCAGGTTGTCAGGGGAAAGATGTTTCAGGTATTCCTGAAAGGCCTTGCGGCCGGCATCACCCGGCTTGCCATTGGGCATCCTGACCTCAAGGATCTGCTTTTCAGCAAACAGTGAGAGGCTGTTGGCCGCTTCCAGAAAATCACCCCAGGCAAAACTGTTGTCGACATGGTAAACGTGACGCTCGGTGAAACCCTGTTTTCTTGCTTCTTGCCGGATTTGATCGCAACACTCCGAGACTTGCATGGGTTCATCGCCACTGACTATGTAAACAGCGGAGAGTTGTCGCTTGAGCTGGGCACCGAGTTGATCGGGTCTGATGTTCATTGTTGTGCTTTGAGCGCCTCGCGCTCGGTCTCACGGGCTTTGCGGGCTCGCTCTTCTTCCTGGCGAAGCACTTCACCGGAAATACCGGCTACCCTGCGGACACTGGTCAACAACAGTTCCTGACGAAGCTGATCAAAGATGATGGCTTCTTCGCTCTGAGCTGCGTTGGTCAGGTTCCTGTCCTGGAACATGAAACGCTCATTGGAGAGTACAATGGGGTCAAAGAGTTTCAGACCATCATTCGTGCTGAGCTGGTAGGTTGCTTTCAGGGTCAGCAGGCGTTCGTACTGACCGGCACTGGCCTGAATCTCATCGCCAGTCGTGCGCTCCAGACTTACCAGTTGCAGGTGGTAGTGGGCATTGTCTGTGATCTCAATACCACTCAGTGTCAGGGCTTTTTTTAACTCCCTGACAAAAGGGAGGTCACTCCCTGAGACAGACAGCTGGGCAATTTCACTGGCAATATCGACCTTGCCCCGCAGCTGAAAGCCGCAGGCTGTCAGCAGACTGGTGATCAGTAGCAGGGGCAGAATGGCTCCTGTATGAAAGCGTCTTGTCATGATCTCTCCAAATCGCGCTCAGGGCTCAGTTTTTTTTAGCTCAGGGCTGTTTTAGCTCAGGGCTGTTTTAGCTCAGGGCTGTTAAAGCTCAGGGGGGCGGCATGCTAGCACGCCATCCCCTAAAGGTTAACATTGGAATGCCTGCCTGTGTATCGTTGCCTCAAAGAGTTTACTGGTTCAGATCTCATCGGGATTAAAGTGCTTTTCCATAGGGCGACGAATCCCGAGTCCTTTGTGGACGATTCTTCGCATATCCATCTTGAACTGTTTTATCTGTTCATTCCTGTCAGCGGTATCCCGGATCAGGTAACCACCGGCCCGGGCAAAGGCCTGTTTATTGATGACCTCTTCCAGTTCGATGTCGACACCGCTGACGCCATAGACATTACTTTTAGTGGGTTCAATCCCTTTCCGGGTCATCTCTCTGGCGTACTCGACGGCTTCTGAGAGGTGTTTGTTAAATCGCTCGATAAAGTCAACGTTATCAAGCTGTGGGCCGGTCACACAGAAGTGAAGGGCTTCGGGGTGATTCAGCCCGTTAAAGCGCCATCTTGGCTTCATTCTACCCATGTAATCCTTAATGTGGTTCACCTTGAACGTATTCTCTCTTGATTTGAAAGCCAGACACATGGTGTGTTCACCCATGACGTGCAGTTCGGGAAAGTTCTGGATGATTTTTACCATTTTGGCCGCAGTATCATAGATTTGCTGAGCCCTGAGTCTGTACCCTTTTTTTCCATACTTCAGCATGGCTGCCCAGGGGGCTGCGAAGAGTCCTGTGGAGATACTGCCTTCGAGGTTGGCAACTGCATACATACCGCCTTTCCACTCGGTATCGACAAACGCCAGGTAATCGGATAAGTCACGGTTTCGCATCAGTAATACTGAGTTACTTTTCAGAGAATAACCGTACTTGTGAGTATCGACGCTGATGCTGGTAACCCCCGGAAGGCGAAAATCAAAGGGTTTTAAATGTGGGTAATGTTCCTGACCCAGCCAGGCCAGAATAAATCCGCCCAGACAGGCATCCACGTGCAGGCCAATGTCATACTCCCTGGCCATTTTGCTCAACTCTGGCAGTGGGTCAATGGTGCCGTACGGATAGTTGCCTGCAGAGCCAACCAGAAGCACCGTTTTTTCAGGATCTATCAGGCTGCGCACTTCATCAAGGTCTACAGTGTATGACGCTCCTTCGGTGTCCTCATGAACCTTGGCCACCTTGACGACAAGGTCGACGGGCCCCCGTTTGAAGGCTGGGTGAGCCGTGGAAGGAATAATGATCTCCGGATTCCTGATGCCCATGGCCACAGCCCTGTCTCTGTATGCTTTCAGAGCGGCTTTGATGCTCATGGAGCCGCTACTGGTGATCACTCCGTCCGGTTTACCAAGACCTTCATCCTGAATACTGTTTCCGCCCAGAGCTTCCAGCATCATGTTAACGACGCAGCTCTCAAAGTACATCGCGCTTGGGCTCAGGTCTTTCTGAATGGCATTGCTGTGGGAGAACATGCCAAAGATCTCATTCAGGAAGCCATAGTGATCATGATTACCACTGTAGACTGAGCCTGACACAGTCCCTTCTTCCCAGAGTTCATCTTCGTATTGCTTGAACCCCTGAGCGATATTCCTGATTTTCCAGAGAGGCTCCGGTTCCTCAGGAATTTCTTTATAGATGGGAGCGAAATGAGTGATTCCCGGATACATCCAATGTCGTATATAAAGCCATTTCATATAACCCAGAGGATACCAGGGGCCTTTTTCCTTGATTCTGTGATCCCCTACTTTGACATCACGGAATTCCAGAACAACATCCAGCATTTTTTCGATCTTTTGGTCATCGCCCAGAAACGCTTCCATTTCATCAATGATGGCTTCTCTGGTGGCCAGCGTTTCGCGGTTTAGAATATGAACGGCCAGCTGCTCCTGCTGATTCGGGTTGTCGGGTTTGAAGTGCATGACGACGGAGCTGATGGTTGAGCATCTGGAGCCAGGCTTGTTGCCATGGATGCGACAATGGTTGTTGCCCTGCCAAATCAGAGGGCTATGAAAATTAATCTCTGATCGGGATACCGAGGGCAATGTAGCATGAAAAACCGGGAAGGTATTGGAATGATAGTTTTCGTGGCTGCTGATGATTTTTTCCAGTGGTAATGCATGAGTGTCTTTATGGCAGGTTTCCACTGAACAGTAACGGCTTTCAGACGAAGTGGTGAGCAGATCAATAGAAAAAGGTGTCTCTTCAAAGGATGCCTCATGAATAATGGAAGGTACCAGAAAGATGTTGAGACTTCCTGTACCTGAGGCGCTGGACACCTCAGAGCGGAAAAATAATGAGTTATGTCCTTCTTTATTTTTGGGCCAGAGAAAATCCTGTTTGAGAACCTTTTTTCTGAGTTGATTCAGCGTGAGACCCGGAATCTCGTCATCCTCAACAGGGAGAAAATTAAGAGTACTGGAAAACTGACTCTGATTGGGCAGTGAGAAGACGGTAGCCTGATTAATACCGGAGAGAAATAACAGGCTGGTCAGTGTCAAAACGTTAGATAGTTGAGTGGGGCTGAAAAAAAGCCTGAGAGCCTTGAGGTAAGAAAGAGACTTCAGGGTCAAAGGGCGTCTGTCGTCTGGCATAATGTTGCCTGCATTTCATAGGCAGAGGATAGATAGGTTAGGCAATGAAATGCAGGGCTTTCGTTTTTCTTACAGATCAAATAGTAATAATAAACGCTTTGTTTTTGATTATTAATTGCCCGGACTAACCGTTTTCCGATTTGTCATGACAAAAGCCGTGTTCTCGTAATAGTACGCTGCTTCATTGATAAAGATAGGGTATCCGGGTTCACCCTGATAAGGGGTGACGGTACCATCCATATTCTGAAACATCGGCATGCCCGGCTTCAACTCTTCAAAATCCCCGTCCTGTAGAGAGCTGTGAACCATGGCGGATACTTGTCCATCGTCGTTTCTAGGATAAAAGACTCGATCCGTGACGGTATAAACTTCAGTGGTGGCGGGCAGGGCGTTGTTCCATTCGCTTTCTGATAAATGGGTGAAGTCGACCAGGTGTCGGATCACTGATTCAGTATCTGCAAACTGATCGTGTCGCAAAACGCCGTTGGGAAGAGGGCCGACTTCAATAGTCACTGCATAATCAGAAAGACTGTTGAGCGTTCGGCTGAATTGGCTATCACGGTCACTCAGAATGATTTTTACATCCGGCATATGTTGTTGCACATAGGAGGCGGCCTGAAGGTTAAAAGCAGCCTGATCTTTGATGATTAAAGTCATTCCCATGTTGCTGGTGGTACTGTGCAGATCAATGATAAAGCGGCCATCGTTGGTTTTGGGGTCGAGCAGCCGATTGATTTCCCGGGCTCGGCGGTGTTCGTAGACCGAATCATCATCGCCGTCCAGAACCTCATCCGTGAAAGATCGATTCAGGTCGGCATCCATAAACCGTCTGACTGCTTTATGAGCTTCAATATTGGCAAGCAGGTAATCCACTGGAATGGTGCTCTCTTTGAAGCTGCCGTCCTGCTCCAACTTTCTGATCAGATGGGGCCCAATCAACTCGTTGCCATGGGTTCCGCCCACTATAGTGATTTTTTTTATCATAATCAGACCTTTTTTGCACTGGCTACAAGACTAATCCCGGCTTCAGGTTTGTACAACTTCCTGAGAAGTGAAAGGCATAACGGCGTCCGCAGAACTTTGAGGTTCTGAAGCGTCGGCGGCCCAGCTACGACAGAGTTGAATGAGTTCCCTGGTTCCCTGACTGATGTATTTTTGTTGATGCATGATGAAATAGAATCGTCGGCTCAAATCTCTGTCGGGAATTAACAAAGGTATCAGACTGCCCCTACTGAAGGCATCCTGAAGCGTAATTCTTGACAGGCAGCCAATTCCCAGACCCGCTTCAACGGCCCGTTTGATAGCTTCGGTGTGTTGCAATTCAATCACCACGTTCAGTTTGGGTAAAATGCCATGCATGGCTCGATCAAACGCCTGACGGGTACCCGAACCGGCTTCACGAAGAATCCAGCCAGCACTCAAAAGATCCTGATCTGTCAGTTGGGTTTTGTGCTCGAAGGCATGGCCCGGTGCGCAGAAGGCAACCAGTTCATCATCGCACCAGGGAATGACATTCAGATCATGGTGGTGCAACTCTCCTTCGATCAGTCCGATATCCAGATCAAAGTTCAGAACCTTCCCGGTAATGTTGGCGGTATTGGCCACTTCCAGATCAATATGGGTGCCCGGTTTGTTTCTCATCATCCGGGCAACAATGTTGACGGCCAGATAATTGCCAATAGTCAGAGTGGCACCGACCCGAATCTGGCCTGTCAGGGTTTTACCGGAGAGTTTCTGCTCAAGCTGCCGGGCTTTTTCCAGAAGGGCTTCGGCGTCCGGTCGAATCTGCTGACCGAGGTCATTCAGCTGAAGTCTTTTGCCAATGCGATCAAAGAGCTGAGCATTGAACTTTTGTTCCAGTTCTTTCAGTGCGCTGCTGGCGGCTGACTGGGACATGACCAGGGCTTTAGCGGCGCGGCTGAGGTTTTGCTGGCGGGCAGCCTCCAGAAAAACCTCCAGTTGTCGGAGAGTGAATTTCATGAGCTAATCGATTTAATCGAATAATCTTATAAGAATTATCTGTTTCACAAATATCCTACCCCTGACTAGTATATTCCGGAAGACAAAATAGTATGAATAAATGAACTTTCGGCTAATTTTTCTCTCTAACGTTCGACTGGGATGAATGTTTTAAGGCTGTGCGTAAGAAATATTCACCCTGACTGCACTGGCTCCACTTTTCTGGCAGCCGAAGCAATGCGACGTCGAACAAAGGATATCTGCTATCAGATGTGATTGTTTGATATTGATCTAAAACACAGTAAGGATCTGATAATGGATATAAACTCTCATACCTTCAATCTGCCAAATTTGAAACAATTGATTCTGGAATCGAATCGTTTCGGTAAAGACAGTACAAGAAAAAAGTGCTTGGGGCAGCAGCCTTCTTGAATATGCTCTCGAAGCTAAGGATAAGGAAGCGGTTCAAAAACTCATTGACAGAGGGGCTCGAGTTACAGACCGCGCCCGCGATGAAGTTGATGCCGTTTTGAATGGTTAATAAGAGTCAATAACTATTCAGGATGCAGCAAATAGTCAGGCAGTAAGATCGAACACCAGGAGTGATATCGACCATGAGTAATCTTAT
>NZ_JAHHPN010000752.1:0-1588 GCF_024606325.1 Endozoicomonas sp. ONNA1 | reverse complement strand
TCGCCCTGTCAGGCAACATCATCGGAGATGACGATAGATTGAGTTTGGCCGTTACATCAGAGCAGACCTTTGCAATCGGTTCATCCAGCTTTGCTCTGCTGGCTGGAGTGCTATTTTCAGGCATGCCGTTGTTACGAACGGGTTTATTTATTTCTCCACCAATCTGACCATCCATGGTTAATCTCCCTACTGCTATCTGAAGGACTCAATTGAAACTGTTTTATAATTTGACCTTTATGCAGTACGAAAGTTCAATTTTGACAGCAGTTCGTTGCCATGGAAGGAAGTCGCCCATCTCAAAAAAAATTCATCACGAGCAGATGGTTATCATGTATCCAATGAGTCATAAATCGAATTCAAATTCACACTGCTGAAAAACTCTTCGGCAATTTTTGTCAGCTCATTGGTTTTGAGAATCAGAGCGTTTCTGGCGTTATGTGCTTGCCGTAAGTAGCCATCATTAATAGATTCCTGCGACCAGGAAGAGCTCTTGATTAAATACATCATGGCGTACAGCTCTGCTGGTGAGGATGGATCATGAGCGCCAAAGAGGCCACAATTGTCTTCCCCCTCGGCGAAAGCATCGGCCCAACAATAGGTTAAGCGCCCACCTTTCGAATGTGTCATTTCATACAAATAATGAATGAAGACCTGCTGAATCGCTTTCTTGCATTTGTTTTTTATGCCAGTAATCAGAAATTGTTCACTGAATGGTACCTCAAGGGACTTTAGGGTAGGTTCGTACTTGCTTATGATATCAAGCTTTTCTTTCTTACTATCCGTTGCTCTGAGAGCATTTGAGTATCGTTGTTCCATTGCCTCATATTGATTGATTTTTTCCAATATCTGCTTCAAGACCGGGCTGTTCTCAAGTTTTCGTTGAAACAGGGCCTCGGCCTTTTCATTAATCACTTCGCTGTCCAGGGAGGGCTGCCCCAGTATAATCACCGGACGGTGGCTCCCCATGCCCGAGTTGAACTGCGCAAAGGCAGGTTGTTGCGCCAGCAGTCGTTCTATATTCGGAACGCCCTCTGGTTTGTCCGTCCAGGCAATCTCTACGGATGGACTGACAATTTTATTTTCAAGGAATGGCGAATGCCCATCATGATGATGAGTGATGAAGAAGGCATTCTCTTTTCTCTTCTGGAATTTTTTACAAGGCGACCGCCACCGCCATTGCTGGTTCTTTTTTTTCCCGGACATCAATACCTCATACCACTTTTTCAGACAATGAGTGGCTTTAACGTTCAGTTCATCGACACTTTGCAGACACACCAATAGTTCATGATGTTCAACAGCGTTTATAACGAATCTGCCGTAGGTCGGCACTGGATCCAGCCAACCCGAATCCAGGGCTTCACGGGCAAAGTGAATAATCGAAGGACGGGTCAAATCACTGTTTGCCAGTACGTCCACCATTGAACACAACCACTGGTCAGGGCTTGTTCCGGCCTGATCAATCATTTTTGAATGGAGTGATTTGAGTTTTTCAGTGACCTGATCTTCATCACTGTTGGATAATATTTGTTTGAGTGCCTCCGACATTGGTTTAGGTTGTGATTCCCCGATTGGAATCACTTTGCCGACC
>NZ_JAHHPN010000751.1:0-6051 GCF_024606325.1 Endozoicomonas sp. ONNA1 | reverse complement strand
TCTTCTTTTGTGATCCTCCAAAGCTCGAACACTTTTGTAAACCTTCTCGCATGGTAGCTGCTGACCATCCTTTGTGACCAATGTCAGGTCGCAGGTTTGTGGCCCGGTGTGCTCTTTTCTTTTGTGATACAACAGAGCATTAACATTCTTGCAGACCCTGCTACATGACTGCTTTTGGCCATCCTCCCCGACCACTTTCTCGTCACAGGTTTGTTCCCCGGTGTGGCCTCCTCTATTGAGATTCGACAGGACTTTTTGGCAAAGGGTACCCCTTCTGGAAGCGAGGCAGACGAGAGGTGAAGTCCCCATTGAGGGTGTGAAATGGGTATGTGAAAAGGAAGTTTCTGTTTCTTCTGGAAGACGCTGTTTATGTAGATTGAGCAACCCGTGGATTATAATCCAGTCATCAGAGGTGATTGGCAAATTTCTGTGCATTGTCACAGCATAATTGTGGGGGCCGGGTGGTTCAGTTGTATAGACTGCCTCTGCACTTATTGAGCGTGTGGGGTTGTCTGTCGAACTTTCTTCGGAATTTAGCGGCCATTCAGCGAGCTCTCTGTCAACGATTGGTGATCGGAAACAACAAACGCCACGACAGGGAGAAATAAAACAATTTAAATCCAAAGTATGCTGAGGTTGTTGAGGGCTCCTGTTACCATCGGCTGAGTCAGAGTGCATAGGGCTGATGAAAGTGCCTGTAAGTTGGGGTTTTGCCCCTGAGACTCGCTTGCCGAATGATTCTGATAGCGATTGTGATTGTTGGTTATGTCCAGAGCCAAGCACCATATTGATGTAGGTAAAAGGATTATCCCTCCGTGTCAGCATGGATGTTGCCTCTTGTCGGCCGAACGAACTAAACGACAGTAGATTTTTATAATAGCTTTTTAAAAGCCAGCCGACAGAGACAAGCACTTCAGCAATTAGCCATGAATAAGGTTTGGCGCTCAGAGGGGCGTCTTTGTTAGTCAGGATCAGTTCGTAACCCATCAGAAGATGTGTGGCATAAAGCCATTGCCACGAAATCGACACAATAAGGTTCTTTTTTACCCCATAACCTGATTGATCATCAGGCGTCGAATCTATTCCTGCATAGTTGTTTGGATCTGCAATGTCTGACGGGTTGCCCGTTAAAGTATGCCGGGCCCGTTTTATAGAAAAGCTCTGGTTTGGAAAAGCTGCCTTCTGTTCAATCTCGACAATAAAATGTTCTGTCCAGGGTTCGGCCTGACAAACGACAGACAACAACAATGACAGCAACAGTATTAACAACAATATCAGCAGCAGTGCCGTAAAGAGTGAGTGCCTAAACATTCTATCCTTGCATTCTGTTGGGTAGACAGGAAGGATAGATCAGGATAATCAGTCTGTTTTCCTGACAAAGACCTTCTTAAAAAGCCAAAGGTTGCTACGGGGCAAAACGTCATGAAAAGTCGGGTGTTAATTATTTGATTTACCTTTTTTAGGACTGCGGTCATTATTCTGGTTCACATCAACAGGCTTGCGTTTTCGATGACATCTTTTGTGAGCCGACAGGGCTTTAGTATTCTTGAAGATCTTCCCACATGACCGCTGCAGCCCATCATCCCCAACCAGGGTACGGCTACAGGTCTGTTGTTTGCTGTGGTTGCTTCTTTTGTGATTCGACAAAGCTTGAGCATTTGTGCAAATCTTCCCGCATGGCTGCGGCTGGCCATCTTCCCCAATCACGGTTGCGTCACAGGTTTTTTGCCCGCTGTGTTGTCCGCTTTTGTGAGATGACAGAGTGGTAACATTTTTGCATAAGATCCCGCATGGCCGCGGCTGACCATCCTCCCCTACGACGGTTACGTCACAGGCTTGTTGCCCAGTGTGGTCTCTGCTTTTGTGACCCGACAGGGCTTGGGTACTCTTGCAGATTATCCCGCATGGTCGCCGTTGACCATCCTCTGTGACCACGGTCACATTGCAGGTTTGTTGCCCGCTATGGGCTTTTCGTTTGTGATCCGCCAGGAATCGGGCATTCTTGTATACCGTCCCGCACGGTCGCTGCTTCCCATCCTCTCCGGTCATGGTTACATGGCAGGTTTTTTGCCCGGTATGGTATGAACTTTTGTGAACCGACAGGGCTAAAGCATTCCCGGAAACTTTTCCGCATGGCCGTTGCTGACCATCTTTCCCGACGACTGTTATCTGACAGGTTTGTTGTCCAGTGTGCTCTCTTTTTTTGTGAGATAACAGGTCATAACTATTCTTGCAGATCCTCCCGCATGATCGCTGCTGACCATCCTTTGTGAACACGGTCAAGTCGCAGTTTTTTTGCCCGCTGTGGACTTTTCTTTTGTGCTCCGCCAGGAATCGAGCATTCTTCAAGACCATCCCGCACGGCTGTAGCTGACCATCCTCCCTGACCACAGTCAAACCACAGGTTTTTTGCCCGGTGTGGTATGAGCTTTTGTGAACCGATAGGGCCCGAGCATTTCTGCAGACTTTTCTGCATGGTTGCCGCTGGCCATTCTCCCCGACCACGGTCACGTCACAGCTTTGTTGCTCGATGTGGTCTCTTTTTTTGTGATTCGACAGGGCTCCATGGCAATGGGTAGCCTCTGCGGAAGGAAGACAATCCGATGGTAAAATCTCCATTGGGCGTGTCAAATGGGTAGGCATACAGGCAATCGTAGTTTCTTCGGGGCGATGATGGCCACGCAGATTGAGTAAGCCATCGATTATAATCCACTCATCAGAGGTGGCAGGCAAATTCAGGCGGCTTGTTACGTCATTGTTGATTGGCCCGGCAGAGTCATTTGTGCAGGCTGCCTTTGCGCTCATTGAGAGCGGAGAGTTGCCTGTTGAACATTCTCCGGCGTTCAACGGACATTCAGCGGATTCTCTGCTATAGGAAGATGGTCGGAAATTGCAAACGCCATGACAGGGAGAGACAAAACAATTTAAATCCAAAGTATGTTGAGGTTGTTGAGGGCCTCTGTTACCACTGCCAGAGTCAGTGTGCACGAGACTGGTGAAAATGCCTGTAAGTTGTGGCATTGCTCCTGAGACTTGCTCGCCGGTTGATTCTGATAGGGAGTGTGATTGTTGGTTGCGTCCAGAGCCAAGCACCATAGTGATGCAGGCAAACGGCTCATCCCCCAGTGTCAGTATGGATGTTGCTTCTTGCTGGCAGATCATAATATACGACATTGATTTTTTTTTAATATAACTTTTTAAGAGCCAGCCAACGGCAAGAACCACTTCTGCAGGTAGCCATGAAAAAGAGTTGGCGCTCAGAGGGGCGTCTTTGGTGGTCAGGATCTGTTCGTAACCCACCAACAGATGAGTGGTATAAAGCCATTGCCACGAAATCGACCCAATAAGGTTCGTTTTTTCCCTGTAAACTGCTTGGTCATCATGAAGTGAATCCATTTCTGAATAGCCGTTTGCGTTGCCAGTATCTGACGGTTTTCCTGGCAGAGTATGTCGGTCAGGTAATATAAAAAAGTTCTGGTTTAGAAACACTGCGTTGTGTTCAAGCTCGACAATAAAATGTTCACTCAACGGTTCGGCCTGACAGACGACGGGCAACAATATCAACAACAGCATTATCAGCAACAGCGGTGTTGCGAAGAGTGACTGTCTAATCATTCTATCCATGCATTCTGGTGGCTAGAGAGGGAGGATAGATCAAGAAAATAAGTCTGTTTTCTATCAAAAATCGTTTGTTAAAAGCCAAAGGTGGCACCGAGAAAAATGTCATTGAAGTCACGTACCGGATCAGATCGTTACTTATTCAATTTAGCTTTTTCAGGACTGGGGTCATCATTCCGGGTTACATCAACAGGCTTGCGTTTTCGATGAATTCTTTTGTGACTAGACAGTGATTTGGTATCATTGCAGACCTTTCCGCATGGCCGCAGCAGACCATCTTCCCCGATCACTCCTGCGTCACAGGTTTGTGGCCCGCAATGGTCTCTTTTTTTGTGATTAGACAAGGCCTGAGCATTATTACAGACCTTCCCGCATGGTCGGGGCTGGCCATCCTTTCCTATCACCGCCATGTCACAGTTTTTTTGTCCGGAGTGGTATCCGCTTTTGTGAGACGATAGGGCTTGAGCATTCTTGCTGATCTTCCCGCATGGTCGCGGCTGGCCATCCTCTCCAAACACGGTCACGTCACAAGATTTTTGTCCTGCATGATTTCTGCTTTTGTGAAGCGACAAATCTTGAACATTTTTGAAGACCGCCCCGCAAGGTCGCAGCTGACCATCCTCACTGACCACTGTTACGTTGCAGTTTTGTTGCTTGCTGTGGAATTTTCTCTTGTGATACCACAGGGTTTTAGCATTCTTACAGACGATCCCGCACCGTCGCTGCTGACCGTCATTCCTGACCAGAGGTACTTCACAGGTTTTTTGCCCGGTGTGGTATGAGCTTTTGTGAACCAATAGGGCTTCAGTATTCTTGCAGACTCTTCCAGATGGTCGCTTCAGGCCATCTTCCCTAACCAGGCTCACGTCACAGTCTTTTCGTCCGATGTCGTTTTTTCTCCTATGATTCGACAGGTCATGTTGGTAATGGGTAGCCCCTTCGGAAGGAGGGTAGCCTGAAGATGAACTCTCCATTGGACGTGTCAAATTGGAATGCGTACTGGAAAGCCCCATTTCTTCGGGAAGGCTGTGACCACGCAGATTGAGTAAACAATTGACTATAAACCAGTCGTTAGCGGTGAAAGGCAAATTCCCGTGCGCTGTCACATCATTATTGATTCGCTCTGCAGAGTCAGTGATAGGGCCAGCTTCTGCACTCATTGAGAGTGCAGGTTTGCCTGTCGAACTTTCTGCCGGGTTCAGCGGCCATTCAGTGGTTCCTCTGTCATCGGATGAAGGTCGGAAAGTACAAAAGCCATGACAGGGAAGGACGAAACAATTTAAACCCAGAGTATGTAGGGATGGTTGAGGGCCTCCGTTACCACTGCCAGAGCCAGAATACATGAGGCCAGTGAAAGAGCCAGCAAGGTGGAAGGCGTTTTCCGGGATACGCTGTCCCGATGATTCTGATGGCAGGTTAAGTGGTCGGTTATCTCCAGAGTCAGGCACCATAGTGATGGAGACAAACAGGTGATCCTGACTCACTTCTTGTTGTTCGATCGCGTTAAACGACGCTGAATAGGGGGGGCAATAGTTTTTTAAAAGCCAACCGATTATGATAACCATTTCTACAGGTAGCCATGAATAAGGGGTAGAGCTCAGAGCGGCGTCTTTGGAAGTCGGGGTCAGTTCGTAGCCCACGTACAATTGTTTGGCGTAAAGCAAACACCATGAAATTGACTCAATGATGGTTGTTTTTGCTCGGTAATCAGGTTCTTTATCAGGCGGTGAAGCCAGTCTTGCATAGCCGTATGTGTCTGCGATGCCTGATGGGTTGACTGGCAATCTATGCTGGTCACGCCTTATAAAAAAGCTCTGATTTGGAAACACTGTCTTCTGTTCAAGCTCAACAATAAAACGTTCTCTCTGCGGTTCGCCCTGACAAACGACAGCCAGCAATAATATCGGAAAAATCCGCGCCACAATGAGTGAGTGTTTAATCATTCTATCCATGTAATCTAATTTATAGGGAGGAAGGATAGATCAGCTCATTAAAAGGCGGGTTTCAGATCAGCGACTGAGGTCAACTTTTTGATCCTCATCAACAGGCTTGCGTTTTCGATGACGCCTTTTGTGAGTTAACAGGGCTCTTGCATGCTTGCAAACCGCTCCGCACGCACGCTGCTGACCATCCTTCCCCAGTACGGACATATCACAGGTTTTTTGCCCGCTGTGGTATTTGCTTTTGTGAGACGAGAAGGATTCAGCATTCTTGCAGACCTTACCGCATGGCCGCGGTTGGCCATCCGCCCCGATGATGGTTGCGTCACAGGTTTGTTGTTGACCGTGGACTTTATTTTTGTGAATCCTCAGGGCGTGAGCATTTTTGCAGACCGTCCCGCATGGCTGCGTCCGGCCATCATCCCCGACCAGGGTTACGTCACAGTTTTTTTGCCCGGAGTGTTCTCTGCTTTTGTGAGACCACAGAGCTTTA
>NZ_JAHHPN010000750.1:0-2006 GCF_024606325.1 Endozoicomonas sp. ONNA1 | reverse complement strand
CAACAGAGAGTGGCCGCAACATTTTCAGCCATTGCCTCCATACAAATTGGACACTCCATATGAGCCACTGCGTCATGAGCCACTGCGTCTGAAAACTCCTGAGTTGGTGGCAATGAAGCTATTTCTGATGATGTGGTTTTTTGACTGAATATCGGCTTAAGAAGCCCCAGAACCTGTCTGAGTTTGAGGTCTTTTTCAAGATAAGAAGAAACACGAGCATAATCGTATAAGTGCCTCCAGCCAAGTTCGCCAAAGAGATGTTTATCAAGCAGCTCATTGGCCACAGCATCTGATAAACCATGTAAAAGCCAGGAAAAAATAGTACCGACGCTGATACCTCGATCAACCAATATATGAAAAGGCGTAAAACCAGCAATATTGGCTTTTGACAGCATGGCTGGCGTAATGGTTTCAGCATTGCGTTCGAAGATTGCTGCAATATCTTCAGGTGAGCTGTTTCTTGCGATTTCGTGTAACTGGTTTTCACCACTGGCGACAGTGACTATGGATTTTTCTGTGATGCTCATAGCCTCTGAAGATTTTTCAGCCTTTGCAATGGCGACTTCCGAAGTCGTTGCTTTCGATATAACAGTTTTGGGTGCTGCCAGACTTTTTGTATCTTTACTTGATTCAAATACCCCAGGTTCATCTTCTTCCGGTACAAACAGTGGCAAAGCTGATGGCTTTGATGAACCCAAAGGCTCTGCAAGCGGTGCCGAAGATCCAACAAATGATGGATCAAGTTTCTCTCGCTCTTCCTTCAACCAGCCAAGTCGCAGTGACCTGACTTGAAGCAGCTCAGCCTGTTGAAACAGCTCGTCCCAACTGAGTTCAGGGTTGATCTCCAGAAGTGTTTTCAGAAGCTGCTGATGCTCAGGGTCACCCAGACGGTACCAAGACAATGCAGCTGCAGGAGAAGCATGCTGTAACAACATCTGAAGTACAGAGACACCGGCATGGTTGGTTGTTAATCCTGTGAGATAATCAAAGTAACCGCTGTCCAGAAATGCTTTGGTCAGTGCGATATCACCTCTGGCAAAAAGAAGATGCAGCGGGGTATAGCCATCAATGGTTCGTTTTCTGCCTAAAGCCCTAGAGTAAAGATAAATGGCACCACAGCCGTCATTAAACCGTTGAATGGTAGATGAAGAACCCTGCTCAAACAGTATGTGCAGTGGCGTTTCGCCATTATGGGCTACAGCCCCCAGCATAGCATCGCTCATCAGGGAATAATTCTTGTCAATAAAATGATAAATCAGCGGGGTACTGCCACTGGCAAAAAGAATATGCATCAGATTCACGCCACTGAAATCCTGCATTGCCAGATCCTGGCTAACAGGTCTGCCTGTCTGATTTTGTAATCTTTGAAACACTTCCGCCACTGCCCGGAAGAAATTCCGGTGATAAAGAATATGAAGCAGGGTTGAACCTCGGTGGTTCTGCCGGGACTGCAATTCCCAGGTAATCATCTTGCCAATAAATTGAATGGTTTCAATGATGGCCTGTTCTGACTGATATTGAAACAGGTAATGTGCTGAGGTACAGCCGCAATTGTCTGGAAGCTCTATTAGTGCAGCTGTTACCCAATGTTTGAAACGCCGAAGAAACCACCGAATGACTGCCGGTGAAGTATATTGAGCCAGATCATGAAGCACGGTTCTGTGGTTACGATCTGACTGATTTAAATCCTCAGCGACTATCGGTAAATCGAATTGTTGTAAAAGGTCGAGCAGGGTTTCTTCCGTTCCGAAACGAATCATAAAACGGAACAGAGTCAGAGTATTGTCCATTAAAGGTGTTCCCGGTACCTGCCCTCTGTATTTAGCGCAATGACTTTGGGTATGGCTTTGTAGCATTTCCTGGCGCGCGTCAAGGGTACCTGCAATGGGTCTGAATTGTTGACACCGATCGCATCTTATCCAGTGCCTTTCTGCGTGAGGCAGTACTTCCTGAAGTAGAAACCCGCTTTGTTCGCAATCTGTACAAGATAGCCTTAAACCGGCTTC
>NZ_JAHHPN010000749.1:0-1448 GCF_024606325.1 Endozoicomonas sp. ONNA1 | reverse complement strand
GCCCAGAACGGCCATACCGACATCGTGAAACTCCTGATCGAAGCCAAGGCAGATCCCAACGCCCGGAATGCGAGTGGCGTCACCCCGCTGCTCATCGCAGTCCGGAAGGGCCATACCGACATCGTGAAACTCCTGATCGAAGCCAAGGCAGATCCCGACGCCCGGAGTGCGAGTGGCGTCACCTCGTTGTATCTTGCAGCCCAGAACGGCCATACCGACATCGTGAAACTCCTGATCGAAGCCGGGGCGGATTTCAACGCCCGGACCACGGGTGGCGTTACCTCTCTGTATATTGCAGTCCAGAACGGTCATACCGATATTGTGAAAGCCCTGATCGAAGCAGGGGCAGATGTCAACGCTGCCTATCTTCATGGTGTCACACCGCTGTACGTCGCAGCCCTGAAGGGCAATACCGACTCTGTGGAAGTACTGATCAACGCCGGGGCGAATCTCAACGCTGCCTTGTCGAATGGCACCACACCGTTGTGCATCGCAGTCCGAAAGGGCAAAATCGACTGCGTAAAAGTCCTGATCAACGCCGGGGCGGATCTCCACGTCTTCCGGACTTCGAATGACGCCACCCCGGCTTTCAATCGCAGCACGGAAGGGCAATAACGACTGCGTGAGAGCCCTGACCGGGGCAGGGGCAGAGCTGGGGCAGTCAAAGGAACGGTTCACTGCATAACTTGAGTTATGCTCTTGATCTATCCTTCCCCTCTTTACACCAGAATGCCAGGGTAGAATGATTAAACACTCACTCTTCGCAGCACCACTGTCAATAATGACATTGTCCGTCGTCTGTCAGGCTCAACCGTTGACGTGGCGCTTTGTTGTCTTGTTTGAACAGAACACAGGTTTTCCAAACCGGAACGTTTCTGTAACCCCTGACCAGCATACAATGTCGGGCACCATGTCAGACATTGCCTACACCAAGGGTTATGAAGGATCATATTTACCGGCTGATAAGAAACAAGTCAGACCAGACGGCTGCACGCAAAAAACGACCATCATTGAATCCATTTCGTGGCCATGGCTTTACGCCAATTATCTGCTGGTGGGTTACGAACTGATCCTGACCAGCAAAAACACCCCACTAAGTTTCACCTCTTATTCACGGCTACCTGTAGAAGAGGTTGTCGCTATCGCCTGGCTTTTAAAGAGTTATTGGAATATAAAATCATCGTCGTTTAATCCGATTGCACAAAAAGAGCGGTGTCAGGCTCACCCGCTGGCGGCCATCATTACGATGTCTGGCTCTGGCAATGACCAGCCACAACTTCCGCCATCAGAGTCATCGGGACAGCAAGCTCAGGAAGCCACCGCCCGCCCTGCAGGCTCTTTCAACAGCTTCCTTGACTCTGACTCTGCCGATGGTAACGGAGGCTCACAGCAACATTTACACACTTTGGGTCTGGATTGTTTCGTCTCTCCCTGTCACGGCGTTTGTC
>NZ_JAHHPN010000748.1:0-23076 GCF_024606325.1 Endozoicomonas sp. ONNA1 | reverse complement strand
CTCAAACTGCGTCAGGAGCTAGCCGAATTGCTGGGTTTAAACAATTATGCAGAATCCTCACTGGCGACCAAAATGGCTGACTCTACTGATAAGGTCATGGCGTTTCTGGAAGATCTGGCCAGTAAGAGTAAGCCTCAGGCAGAAAAAGAACTGAATGAACTGAGAGCGTTTGCCAAAGCAGAGCATGGTGCTGATGATTTGCAGGCCTGGGACATTGGTTACTATGCCGAGAAGCTCAGGCAGCAACGCTACGCTATTTCTCAGGAAGAGTTGCGTCCCTGGTTCCCGGCTGAGAAAGTAGTGAATGGCATGTTCTCTGTCGTGGAGCGCCTATTCGGTATTACCTTTGAAAAGGTGACCGACGTTGAAACCTGGCACAAAGACGTTGGTTTCTTCAATGTCATTCGTGATGGCGGTGTGATTGGTCGATTCTATCTCGACCTTTATGCCCGTGAACACAAGCGGGGCGGTGCCTGGATGGGTGAGTGCCGGGTGCGTCGCAAGATTGGCGACAAAGTCCAGCTGCCAGTGGCCTACCTGACTTGCAACTTCACGCCACCGGTTGGGAACCAACCTGCCCTGCTGACACACGATGAAGTGGTGACCCTGTTCCATGAGTTTGGTCACGGCCTGCATCATATGCTGACCCGGGTTGATTATTCTGCAGTATCCGGAATCAATGGCGTAGCCTGGGATGCGGTAGAACTGCCCAGTCAGTTCCTTGAGAATTGGTGCTGGGAAGAAGAAAGTCTGGCTCTTATCTCCGGCCACTTTGAAACAGGTGAACCCCTGCCAAAGGATAAGTTGGACAGGCTGCTGGCCGCTAAAAACTTCCAGTCCGCCATGATGATGGTGCGTCAGCTGGAGTTCTCGCTCTTTGATTTCAGACTGCATAAAGACTTCTTAAAGAGCGATAGCGAAGGGAAAACGGTTCAATCGGTACTGGATGAAGTTCGCAGCCAAGTGTCTGTGGTCACGCCTCCGGCCTTCAATCGTTTCCAGCATGGCTTCAGTCATATTTTTGCGGGGGGGTATGCGGCGGGCTACTACAGCTACAAATGGGCTGAGGTGCTGTCTGCGGATGCATTTTCACGATTTGAGGAAGCAGGTATATTCAACCGCCAGACCGGTGAGTCCTTTCTTGAGGAAATTCTGGAAAAAGGCGGTTCAGCCGAGCCGATGGAGCTGTTTGTGAATTTCCGGGGCCGTGAGCCAGAAGTGGATGCCTTGCTGCGCCATTCGGGTATCTCCTGATCAGACGATCATGAGTCAAAGGTTTTGAGGCCACCGGGTCTTGAAGCCTCGTTATTTTTTTATGCGCCATGGTCATCTATGCGCTGTAGGCCTCAGAGTTATGACAACGAAAAGATTTATTGCCGGAGCCGTCTGCCCTTCCTGTGGTCGGCAGGATTCGGTGAGAATGTACACTGAGAACGGTGAAAACTATCGCGAGTGCGTGGATTGCCATTATTCGGATGTGATGGAAAAAGACCCTTCTCTTGCGGGGAAGCCTCCAGTGACGAGGGTCTCCCCGGAAGGTGGTGAGTCGGATGATGATGCTAACAAGGACAAGGGTGTTCAGATCGTACGAATACTGGATCAATAACCTGGAGTTCGAAATCAGACGTTGTCATAAACCATTCCTGCTGAGGTGCTTTGCTTTAGTGAAGCACCATGGCTGTCGGGGTTTAACAAGCGACTTTCAAATACAGTCCTCTGCATTAACGTCTACTTCAATCGTCAGCGTTCAGGGTCAGGCTGCTGACGTAAACTTCAGTTCAATGCCCATCCGGCTGGACAGGCAATTCCATTTTGACCAGGTTGATACCCACTGCTCCGGATTACGCTTATTGGCGAAGTCCTTGAGCATACGATCATTGTATAGCTCCTGTGAACGCATCATATGTCTTGCCGTCTGCTCAGCAATTTTGTCCAGCTCATTGCCGAACTCTTCACCCAGAATGGCATGGATGATCAGGTTGGCCCAGGTCATGTTCATCGGGATCAGGGTACAGCCGATTCGGGACAGGTAACTGTCGTTTACTTCTTCAATCAGGCGATGAGTAAAGTAGGCTTTATCGAGCAGATCAAACAGTCCCACATTATTTTGGGACTGTAGAACCGGTGCAAGAAAGTTTTCTTCGGCAATGCTCAGAAACGGGGATATGAAAGCCTCAATATCCAGTTCCTTTGAAGCCTGGTCCAGTGCTTCAAGAAAGTCAGGTATATGGTCAATGTATTCAACTGCAAATTTCAGCAGTGTTTCACTGGCCATGTCTTCGGGAAGTTCGATCGTGTGGTGCAAATACTCCACCTGCTGACAGACAAGCGACTGAAGGTGGCCTGAGCCTTCTTCATGCTTTCGGGCGCAATCGATCAGATTGCTGATTGCCTGCACGTCCATGATTGTCTCGTCTCCGTTGCGGTTGCTATTAATTGGGGTACTGCAACGCCACCTTGAAGGTGTTAAAAAGACCATAGTGCCAATCAGAACACAAGCCTTTTTAAATACCTCTTTTTCATAATAATAAGATCTTTTATTCATTAAATTAGAATTAAAAAAAGACTGTAAATCACGATGAAAATGAAAAAGTGCAAGCGCTTGTGTAGTCAAAAAAATGACGCACTATATGTGCTTGAAGAAATGATTCTGAAGAGATCACTTTATGGCGTAATGAAGATTTTGTTTTTCAGTTGAATGGATTTTAGAGCTGTCATAAGCGACACAGAACTGAGGTGGCTCAGAAAAGTCATCAGAATGAAGCTCAAAAAAGTTTTCTTTCTATTAAATTTCTTATAACTTATTTAAACGACAAGTGACATTTTAGTTTAAGATGTTTTTTGAAAAGACTCTTTTCATTTTGTGCAATCATGTTGTTTAATGAGGTACTGGGACTATACTCATTGAGCGATTGTTGTCAGACTAAATGTCTTACGAGATGCGTCTGAAGGGTATTAGTATTTGCAGGATGTTCCTGTGTTTTGGGTTTTGCAGGTTGGGTCCGAAGTAGTATGACATTGTCAGTTACTGAGTGGTCTCTTGCGATTGGATATTGGCACTCTGAGTATCGGCAGGCAACCATGGGCAGTGCTGGTTTGTTTTCCTCTGAAGGGTAAAACAAACTAAAGGCCGATGTTTGACTGAAGGTTCTGTCGTCGAAAGCTCTGATGGTTAAAGTGCACTGAAGTTTTCAGGCAAGATGCTGTAATGGCTCCTGTGTAGTAGCGGCAATCAATTAAGTCAGTAAGCGTGGCTCTGGAACGTCCAGGCCATAACGCTTACTGCTCCAACACCTCTGAAAGCAAGACTTGGGTCTGCTGGATAATAACAAAAAGTCACCGCCTGTCTGGGCGGACAGTCAGGGGATGTAAGGGAATGATGCAGCACGCGCTAGCTCTCTTTCTTTTGATAAAAACTGCCATGAGCGGGACAAAAACCATGAGCGGTAAATATCGCCCACTCTGGACGGTGCCAGTGGCGGGTTTCGGATATGCCGATGTATTTCGAACCATTCGGTCATTTTTGTCGTGGCCGGGATCAAGAAAATTTCTGGTCTATTCCGCTCGTTTACCTTCCGGAAGTCGAAAATCTTTCCTGATTTTTTTGACCATCTTATCAGGCTTTTTGATTCCCAGCCGTCTGTTAGCTGATTGGAAAGTCAATATGACCGAGGGGGTTACAGCAGTCAGTCGTTCTGTTTACGACTTGCATATGACCATATTTATTATTTGTGTGGTCATTGGCATTCTGGTATTCGGTGTTATGTTTTACTCCATTTTCATGCACCGTAAATCAAGAGGCGCTAAGCCCCATCCCTTCCATGAAAGTACGATAGTTGAAATACTGTGGACGACCATTCCTCTCTTAATTCTGGTGGGTATGGCAATTCCGGCAACAAAAACACTGATTGATATTTACGATACGGATGAAGCTGAAATTGATATCAAAATTACCGGGTATCAATGGAAGTGGCAATACGAGTATCTGGGAGAAGGAGTGTCCTTCTTCAGTAATCTCAAAACAACACCGGAACAGATTTATAACGTTCGCAGCAAAGACCCCAACTATCTTCTGGAGGTTGACGAACCACTGGTACTACCTGCGGGTAAAAAGATCCGTTTCCTGGTGACAGCAGCAGATGTTATTCATTCATGGTGGGTACCTTCATTTGCCGTTAAACGGGATGCTATTCCGGGTTTTATTAACGAAGCCTGGACCAACGTCGATCGTCCCGGAATTTATCGTGGTCAATGTGCAGAACTGTGTGGGAAGGACCATGGTTTTATGCCCATTGTGGTGGATGTCAGGTCACCCGATGACTATGAAGACTGGTTGTCCGAGAAGAAAACACTGGCCGCCAGAGAGCGTGAGTTAACCAGTAAAAACTGGACCATGGCTGAGCTGATGGAGCGTGGCAAAAATACTTACGAAAGAGTCTGTGCGGCCTGTCATCAAGTTAATGGTGAAGGTATGCCACCGCTGTTTCCTGCTCTCAAGGGATCAAAAATGACCGTTGAGAAAGATCAGGTCAAAGCCCATATCGACATTGTGCTGAACGGCAAGAAGGGTACCGCTATGCAGGCCTTTGCTGCCCAGTTAAGCGAAGTCGATCTGGCGGCAGTCATTACCTATGAAAGAAACGCCTGGGGCAATAATACCGGTGATCTGGTGACGCCGAAGCAGATTCTGGAATACAAGAATACCGGGGAGTACAAACCGTCAGCTACCGGACATTCAGGCGGGTCCGCTGCCGTTGATAAGCCAACGGCTAATGAGCCGAATACCAATACACATCAGGCTGGACTGTGAGGAATACAACCATGACTGCTGTGACAGACACATGTTCAAATGAAAAGCCAAGCGAGCATCATGACCATCACGGCCCTGCCAGGGGACTGATGCGCTGGGTACTGACTACGAACCATAAAGACATTGGCACCCTGTATCTCTGGTTCAGTTTTATCATGTTCCTGACCGGTGGTGCGATGGCGATGGTCATCCGGGCGGAACTGTTCCAGCCAGGGATGCAGATTGTTGATCCCGGCTTCTTTAACCAGATGACCACCATGCACGGTCTTATTATGGTATTCGGTGCAGTTATGCCGGCCTTTGTCGGTCTGGCTAACTGGATGATTCCATTGATGATTGGTGCGCCAGACATGGCGCTGCCGAGAATGAATAACTGGAGTTTCTGGATTCTGCCCTTTGCAGCAGTAATGCTGATCAGCACACTGTTTATGGAAGGTGGCGGCCCAAACTTTGGCTGGACATTCTATGCGCCTCTATCAACCACCTATGGACCACCGTCAACCACCTTCTTTATCTTTGCCATCCACATGCTGGGGATTTCGTCGATTATGGGAGCGATCAATATTATCGCCACCATTCTGAACCTGCGGGCACCTGGAATGACCATGATGAAGATGCCTTTGTTCGTATGGACCTGGTTGATTACCGCTTATCTATTGATTGCTGTTATGCCAGTGTTGGCCGGTGCTGTAACCATGATGTTGATGGACATCCACTTTGGCACCAGCTTCTTTAACGCCGGTGGCGGTGGTGACCCTGTGCTGTTCCAGCACATTTTCTGGTTCTTCGGGCACCCGGAAGTTTACATCATGATCCTGCCTTCTTTCGGGATTGTGTCAGCCATTCTGCCAACTTTTGCAAGGAAACCCCTGTTTGGCTACACCTCAATGGTTTACGCCACCGCAAGTATTGCCTTTTTGTCGTTTATTGTCTGGGCGCACCATATGTTTACCGTGGGCATTCCTCTGGTGGGTGAGCTGTTCTTTATGTATGCCACCATGTTGATTGCTGTGCCCACCGGTGTGAAGGTCTTTAATTGGGTCACCACCATGTTCAGGGGAGCCATGACCTTCGAAACCCCCATGCTGTTCAGTATTGCTTTCGTAGTGCTGTTCACAATTGGTGGTTTTTCCGGACTGATGCTGTCAATCGCCCCTGCTGACTTCCAGTATCACGACACCTATTTTGTAGTGGCTCACTTCCACTATGTACTGGTACCCGGAGCGATTTTTGCCATCTTTGCCGCAGTCTATTACTGGTTGCCCAAATGGACAGGTCATATGTATGACGAGACGCTGGGCAAGACGCATTTCTGGTTGTCCTTCATTGGAATGAATCTGACCTTCTTCCCGATGCACTTTATCGGGCTGGCAGGCATGCCTCGCCGGATTCCTGATTACGCCCTGCAGTTTGCAGACTTCAACATGATTGCCAGTATTGGCGGCTTTATGTTCGGAACCACTCAGCTGCTGTTCCTGTTTATCGTGGTCAAGTGCATCAAGGGGGGCGAGAAAGCCAAAGCTGAAAGTTGGGAAGGTGCAGAAGGTCTTGAGTGGAGTCTGCCTTCACCGGCACCTTACCACACCTTTACCACGCCACCGGATGTGAAGTAAAAAGCTGTCCGCTGAGTTTCAGTGGTTGGGTCTGTGCAGGGCGGTTTTTTGTAATGGAGGAGACAATAATGGCGGTCAGGAGTGTGACCAGTGGGATTGGCAAAACCTAATAGCTCTCTGGAAATTTACCCAGAGGAACAGTACCTGCAATGGGAGCGGTCTTCAGACATTCGTCATGAATACGTCAATGGCAGAATTTTTGATATGGCCGTTGGGAACAGAAATCATGGTGTCATTATCACTAACATTGCTGGTGCTTTGTTTTCACGCACTAAAGCTATGGGGTGTGATCAGTTTGTCAGTGATATGAAGCTGCGAATTCAAAGTAAACAGAAAGTCAGCTATCGATATCCTGATTTTATGGTTTATTGTGGTCCCAGAAATAACAAGGATATACAAAATAGCGCACGGTTCTTAGTCGAGGTGCTCAGTCCTGGCATCCGCGAAGTGGATTGTGAGACCAAACTTGAAGAATATCAAGAGGCTCTGAAAGCTCAAAAAGGTGAATACCTGATAGTTGATAGTAGTTGTCAACTGGTCAGTCTCTGGGGCTGGAAAGGAGATGTTTTTTTAGAAAAGGCAGCCTGTCATGGAGAGCCGGGCGTCATGCTGGATAGCTTGAATACCGGCCTTTCTATGAGCGATATTTATGATACGGTTGAGTTTCTTTCCGAACGGTAGGGAAGTGTTTGAATGAATGCTGACGATGATACCCCGGACGACCTGTCGCGAAGAACCGTCATCAAGACAGGTCTGGTGGCTGGCGGTATGTTTGGCTTCGGCTTTGCCATGGTTCCCCTGTACGACGTGTTCTGCAAGGTAACGGGTCTCAACGGCAAAACCGATCCGAATCCATACCGGTATAACGCCGAGACGGCTGAAGTAGATACCAGCCGTAGTGTGAAAGTGCAGTTTGTGGCCACCAACAATGCTGAGATGAGCTGGGACTTCAAGCCCAGCGTCACAGAAGTAGTAGTTCATCCCGGAGAGGTTGGAGAGCTGGAGTTCTTTGCCCGCAACCCAACCGGTGAGCGAATGATTGGCCAGGCCATTCCCAGTGTTTCACCGTTTCAGGCCACCAACTATTTGCACAAGGTGGAGTGTTTTTGCTTCACCACCCAGACTTTGGAAGCAGGCGAAGAAAAAATCATGCCGCTGAGAATTATTGTGGATCAGGCATTACCCCGGCATATCACCAAACTAACGTTGTCGTACACCTTGTTTGATGTGACGACAATGGGAGAGAGGACGCAGCCGTCCTGAGGAGATTCTGATGGCGCAAGAAGGTGAAGGTACCTATTATGTTCCGGCCCAGAGCAAGTGGCCGATCATTGCTTCGATAGGTCTTTTTACCACGCTGTTGGGTGCAGGCATGATGATGAATGACATGTCTGCCGGGGTAAAAGATTCGTTTGCACATTATGTGTTTTTCGGTGGCTCCCTGATCATGGCCTATATGCTGTTTGGCTGGTTCAGTAACGTCATCGAAGAGTCCCGCAAAGGGCTCTACAGTGATCAGATGGACCGGAGCTTCCGTTGGAGTATGAGCTGGTTTATCTTTTCTGAAGTCATGTTCTTCGCGGCTTTCTTTGGAGTGCTTTTCTATATCCGTTACTTCGCCGTGCCCTGGTTGGCTGGTGAGGGAGATGGTGCTTCCACTCATGAACACCTCTGGCCAGAGTTCGAAGCGGCTTGGCCGCTGATGACCAATCCAGATAATGAAACATTTCCGGGAGCCAGTGGGGTCATCGATCCCTTCCATCTTCCACTGCTGAACACCCTGTTACTGGTCGCTTCCAGTATCACCCTGACGATTGCTCACCATGCCCTCAGAAAGGCGGAAAGAGCCAAGGTTAAGGTATGGATGATACTCACCCTGATTCTGGGTTTTACCTTCCTTTACTTTCAGGCTGCAGAATATGCTGAAGCCTACAATGAGCTTGGGTTGACTTTGAGCGCAGGTATTTATGGCTCAACGTTTTTTATTTTGACCGGCTTTCACGGGGCACATGTCACTCTCGGTGCCATGATGTTACTGGTCATGCTGATTCGTATCTATAAGGGGCATTTTGAGCCGGATAACCATTTTGCTTTTGAGTCATCCTGCTGGTACTGGCACTTTGTCGACGTGGTCTGGATCGGCCTGTTCATTTTTGTCTATCTGATTTGAGGTAATGCCGTCACTCCCTGAAGGAAGTGGCGGTGAACGATTTCGGTCGTTTAACGGTACAGCCAGGGAGCGTTGCTGTGAATATCTCCAAACAGCCAGGCCACCACAATGATCAGCATGATCAGGGCGGTCAGGCCAACCCGGGCAGTGAGCGAATTCACCATTTTGGCGGAACCGCTATCACCTTTAAGTAGAAAGTACAGACCTCTGCCCAGGCAGAATACGACGGCAAAAAAGAGAAGAACAATAATAACTTTTAACCACATATAACGCTCCCTGCTGAAGCCTGAGTTTATGAAAAACAGTTTGCTAAACCGGTTTTTAAATAAATCTGTGGTGTAACTGTTTTTCTTACGTTATCGGCATTCAGATCAGAATAACAGTGGAGTTTGGTAGAGCACCCGATGTCGAAGTATAGCTATCGCGTTAAGTTGTCGTTGTTGGTGGTGCTGCTTTTACCCCTGCTGATCAAACTGGGGTTCTGGCAGATGTCACGATACCAGGAGAAGCTTGAGCTTGAGCGAACTCTGGCAGAGCGACAGACCATGCCTGCACTCAGTCTGTCTGATGTCAGTGGTTACTCTGATTCCATGTATCTGCCTGTCAGTGTCCGTGGTCGTTTTCTTTCCGATCGGGCTTTTTTTCTTGATAACCAGATTCACGAAGGTCGTGCCGGTTACGACCTGATCATGCCTTTTCTGGTCAATGACGGTCAGTATCTGCTAGTCAACAGAGGCTGGCTGCCTGCTGAATCGAGAGAACGATTGCCGGAAATCGAAACACTCGATGGAGAGCTTGAGTTAAGGGGCAAACTGTATCGGTTATTGGGGAACCCCTTCACACTGGGTGAAGATATCTGGCAGGAAGAATGGCCCAAGCGAATCCAGGTCGTCAACTTTGAGCGAATGGGGGAAGCGCTGGGACAGTCTCTACCCGTTTATATTCTTAAGCTGGAACAGAATCAGCCCGGCACCTATCTGATTCGCCCTCTGACAATGAAAACCACCTCTCAGAAACATCTCGGCTACGCTATTCAATGGTTTTTAATGGCTCTGGTCCTGCTGGGTCTGTATCTCTGGCAGATGCGATCCTCAGGCTTGGGTCAAAGCCAACATAAACATAAACAGGTATCCGGGACTGACGAAAAAGAGGATGGCTCAACGTGACTGGCAGATTTTTTTATTTATATGCCCTGCTGCTTTTTGTATTTCTTATTCCGAAAAACGGGTTTGCCGTGATTCGCCACGCCTGCTTTATTGTTAATCCTGCCAGTAATAATGGGCAGGGTGCGAGGGTTTGGAACCGTATTCAAAGAGATGTCAATCGTTACTTCACAGCTGTCGGCTCGCAAGATCAGGCTGCTGCTCAGGTGCAAGCGACATTTGAAGTATTTTTTACGGAACACGCCGGTCATGCAACGGAGCTGGCAGCTCAGGCAAGTTTTAACTGGCAGCTGGAGCAGGAAGGTCATTTATTGATTGTTGCCGTTGGTGGGGATGGCACTGTTCATGAGGTGGTTCAGGGTCTTGAAAGTCAACCGCAAGTTGTGTTCGGTGTTATACCAGCGGGTGAGGGAAACGATATAGCAAGAACACTCCAATTGAGGAGCCCGATGCATGCTCTTCGGACGCTGGTTTATGGAATCGCTATGCCTTTTGGTGCCTACAAAATTGAAGGTTGTCAAAGAGGCAGTTGCGAGCGGAAAACGGTTCTGGCAGTGAGTGAGTTCGGGCTGGGTGTGACGACCCGGATGACAAAAAAGAAAAACGATCACGACAGTGGTGAGCGACCGAGCCGACTGCTGAGATACTTACCCGGAAGTGTGGCCTATTCAATGTTGGCTGTCAGTTCAGCAATGACATGGGATACACCCACGGTCAGGTGCAGTATTAATCGTGAGAGGTTCAGTATCCCCTTAAATCTTCTGGTAGCGGGGACAGGACCAACGATCGGAGGTGGAGTTGCCCTTTTTAACGATATGACTCCATACAGTTGCCATGGACAGATGCTTTTTAGTCAGCTGAGGACCAACCCTTTTTGGACACTTATTCAGATGACTATGGAGAAATTTCTCAATTGGTCCGATCTGCAACGGTTTTGCTTTACTCAATTGGATATTGAACACGAGGATGAGACGCCTCTTTCTATTCAGGTCGATGGTGATGTTTTACTACAAACACCGGCACAAATAACCTGGCTGCGGGCAGTGTTCCAGTTTATGCGACCCCCCGAATATGGAGAGCTCGGTCGTGCTTTAATGGACCTTGACGAAGCCGGAGATGATCCTGATTGGAAAGGGGGGGATTCACTGTGAATAGCAGAGTGTTTTATGTGTATGGACTGCTGCTTTTTGTATTTCTTATTCCGAATAACGGATTTGCAGTGATTCCGAAAAACCGATTTCCAGTGATTCCGGAAACCGGATTGGCAAAGATACGCCACGTTTGCTTTATCGTTAATCCAACCAGTAATAACGGTCAGGGTGCGAGAGTCTGGGAAAGTATTGAACAGGCTGTCAATCATTATTTCGCAGCAGTGGGCTCACAGGATGAGGCGGCTGTTCAGGAACGAGCGACATTTGAAGTGTTTTTTACAGAACATGCAGGTCATGCAACGGAGCTGGCAACGCAAGCGTACCAGAGCTGGCAGCAAGGGCAGCGCGAAGGGAGCCGAATTCCTGACCAGTTATTAATGGTTGCAGTGGGAGGGGATGGCACTGTTCATGAGGTGGTTCAGGGTCTGGAAGCTCACCGGGAGCAGGTTGTTTTTGGGGTTATACCGGCGGGTACGGGAAACAATATAGCGAGATCACTTCGATTGCGTGACACGGCTCGAGCCCTTCGGACACTGGTTTATGGGACCGCTCTGCCTTTAGGTGCTTATAAAATTGAAGCTTGTGAAAGAGGAAGTTGCCAGAAGAAAACGGTTCTGGCTGTCAATGAGTTTGATCTGGGTGTGACGACTCAAGTGAAAAAAAGGGAAAACGATTACCAGAGCGGTGAGCGAGCGGGTCGCCTGATGAGCTTTTCACCCGGAAGTAGGGTCTATTCGCTATCAGACTTCACTTCTGCAATGAGATGGAATACACCTATGGTCAAGTGCAGTATTGATGGGGGTAGCAGGTTCCATATCCCCTTGAATATTATGGCTGGAGGGGCGACGGGGCCTACGATCGGGGGCGAGTTTGGCTTTTTATATGGCGAGAGAGCGGAAAGTAAGCGGGGAGAGCTGCTTTATGGTGAGAAATGGGATCCCCCCCTTTGGACACTTGCTCAGGTCGCTATGCAGAGATTACTCAATTGGTCAGGTCTGAAACGGGCTCAGTTTACTCAATTGGACATTGAGCACGTGAAAGAGACACCTCAGGATATCCAGGTTGATGGTGATATTTTACTGCAAACGCCGGCACGAATAATCTGGTTGCCGGAAGTGTTCCGGTTTTTGAGACCCCCCGTATTTGGTGATCACGGTTATCACGGAATGTACCTTGAAGAAGCGGAGGATGAAAGAGCGAAGGAAAGGCAGGATTCCATTTAAATTTTGAACGTGGCGGTTATGGACAGGTATACGCGACTAACAGAAAAGAGGATAGCTCACTGTGAATAGCAAAGTTTTTTGTTTATCTGGCCTGCTGCTTTTTGTATTTCTTGTTCCTGTAAACGGATTTGCAACGATTCGCCATGTCTGCTTTATCGTTAATCCTGCAAGTAATAATGGTAAAGGTGCCAGGGTCTGGGACAGAATTGAAGAAGCTGTCAACCTGTACTACACAGCAGTCGGCTCACAAGACCAGGCTGCTGCTCAGGAACAAGCGACATTTGAAGTGTTTTTTACAGAAAACGCCGGTCATGCAACGTACCTGGCAGTGCAGGCATATGAGGACTGGCAGCAGGGGCAACACGCTGAGGAAGATCAGTTATTGTTGGTTGCCGTTGGTGGGGATGGCACCGTCCGCGAGGTGGTTCAGGGTCTGGCAAGTGAACCGCAAGTTGTTATTGGTGTGATACCGGCGGGCAAGGGAAACGATATAGCGAGAACACTCAAACTGTGTAACCCGATGCATGCCCTTCGGTCGCTGGTTTACGGAGCCTCTATGCCCTTTGGTGCCTACAAAATTGAAGGTTGTCAAACAGGCAGTTGTGAGAAGCAAACGGTTCTGGCAGTGAGCGGGTTTAATCTGGGTGTGACGACTCAGATGACAAAAAATAAAAACGATCACGACAGTGGTGAGCGACCAAGCCGACTGCTCAGGTATTCACCCAGAAGTATGGCTTCTGCAATGTTAGCCATCAGTTCAGCCATGAGATGGAATACACCCATGGTCAGGTGCACTTCTGATAAAGGCAGGTTCAATATTCCATTGAATTTTCTGGCTGCGAGTACAGGGCCAACGTTCGGAGGAGGAATTGCCCTTTTTAATTATATGAAGCCGTTCTGTACGCGGGGGAAGGTGCTTTATAGTCAGCAGAGGATGCATCCTATATGGACATTTATTCAGATGACTATAGGCAGATTACTCAATTGGTCAGGTCTGGTTTGGACGACTATGGAGAGATTACGTAATTGGTCAGGTCAACGAGCGCTTGTCTTTACTCAATTGGACATTGAACATCAGGATGAGACACCGCTTTCTATTCAGGTCGACGGCGATATTTTACTGCAGACACCGGCAAAAATAACCTGGTTGCCGTTTGTGTTACGGTTTATGGGACCTCCCAAATATGGAGAACCCGGTTATTCCCTTATGGGCCTCGAGCAAGCTAGTGATGATCCGGATTCCTTTTAAATTTTGAATGTAGAAATATGACTATTTAATCAACCGGGTATTATAAGAATGAAAAGAGTAAAGAAAGCAAAAAGTCGCTGGCAACTGGCTCTGGTCATTCTCATGCCTTCTCTGGCTATGGGGTTGGCTTGGTACTTTTATTTCTTCGGTACGCAGTTTGTGCCGGATGGTCGTACGAATAAGGGAGAGCTGCTATTACCCCCCGCCAGCTTCCAAAGTATGATGCTTGAGAAAAATAATGAAATGTTTGACCAGCAGGCACTGGAGGGTCGCTGGGGGATTCTGGTATTTGGTGACGATGCCTGCTCCGATCAGGCCTGTCAGGAAACGCTCTATCAAACCCGTCAGGCTCATCTGGCGCTCGGCAGAGACAGCGACCGGGTCGTCCGGCTTTTTATCTCTTCCTCATCCAATCCTGAATTGAACCAGCGTGTACTCAGTGAACATCCTGATCTGATCTGGTTGGGCAGTCGTAAAGAATCGGTGTTGAACACTCTGGGTAAAAAACCGGGTGAAAAAAGAGCGTGGCCAACGAATGGCTTTTACATCGTTGACCCCTTGGGGAATATCATGATGAAGTATCAGCCAGGGCAGTACGGTGGAGATTTATTAAAAGACTTGAGGAAGTTGCTTAAAGCATCAAACATTGGCTGACATTGAAAGGTGTTCCATGACAACAGCATCGATTACAAAAACAATAAGCCAGACAAAGCGACAGAGAACGGGTTTTTATCTCTCTCTGTTCGCAACCTTGCTGGCCGCTGTGGTTGTCGGGTTAGGGGCTTATACACGACTGGTTCATGCAGGGTTGGGTTGTCCTGACTGGCCAGGATGTTATGGCTTCCTGACAGTGCCTGAAACAGCGCAGGAAATAGCCATAGCGGAAACACTTTTTCCCCATGCGCCGGTTGAGGTGGACAAAGGCTGGGCAGAAATGGTGCATCGATATGTAGCAGGCTCTCTACTGCTGCTGGTTCTGATGATCGCTATTCAAGCCTTTCGGAACCGACAAGAGCCTGGGCAGCCATTAAAGCTGCCTATATTCATTCTGGGGCTGATTATTCTGCAGGCGGCATTCGGAATGTGGACCGTGACCTTGAAGCTCTGGCCCCAAGTGGTGACGGCACATCTTTTGGGTGGTTTTGCTACGTTCAGTTTGTTGTTTCTGATGACCCTTCGTTTGTCCGGATTGTGTTGGGAAAAACTCCCCTCCTCTGAACAGAAAGATCGCTTGAGAGGGTTAGCTGCGGTCGGGCTGTTAGTGGTGATTTTGCAGATCACATTGGGGGGCTGGACCAGTTCCAATTATGCGGCTCTGGCCTGTCCTGATTTCCCCATGTGTCAGGGGCAATGGCTGCCCGGTGCTGATTTTGCAGAAGGTTTGAATTTCAGTCAGTCCATTGGCCCGAATTATCTGGGTGGGAAAATGGACTCTGAAGCACGGACCGCGATACATTTTTTACATCGATTGGGGGCACTGGTGACGACCGTGTTGCTGCTGTTTCTGTTTATGCAGATACTTCGATATAGTAATGCTCAGTCGTCTAGTAACCGAAGCAGCCTGATAGTGCTGGCTACACTGATGCTGTTGGCTCTGCTGGTACAGGTCACTTTGGGGATCAGTAACATTCTGGGCAGCCTGCCACTTTCAGTGGCGGTGGCTCATAACCTGGGAGGTGCGGTTTTGTTGCTGATTCTGGTCGCTCTCAACTTCCGTCTGAACGTGTCTGAAGGATTCAGTGAGGTTCAATCATGAGTAAGATCATTCAAAAGCAGGGCGGCGCATCCCTTCAGGAATCCGTTCACTGGCGTGATTATCTTGAGCTGACCAAACCCAGAGTGGTCGCCCTGATGGTTCTGACGGTGGTGATTGGTATGTGTTTGGCGACGCCGGGCATGGTACCTATGGATATTCTCATCTTTGGTAATCTGGGTGTTGCCCTCTCGGCTGCATCCGCCGCAGTGATCAATCATGTGGTCGACCGACAGATTGATTCGGTGATGGCCAGAACCCACAAGAGACCGATAGCCACAGGGCGAGTTGAGCCGCTTCAGGCTTTGCTGTTTGCCTTTACTCTGGGTGTGTTGGGCATAGGAATTCTGGTGTTTCTGGTCAACCCTTTGACCGCCTGGCTGACACTGGCCTCACTGATGGGCTATGCCGTGGTTTACACTCTGATTTTAAAGCGTGCGACCCCACAGAATATTGTCATTGGCGGGATTGCCGGTGCCTCCCCTCCCCTGCTGGGATGGACGGCAGTGACCGGACACTTTGAAGGTAATGCCTTACTTCTGGTTTTGATTATTTTTGCCTGGACGCCACCCCACTTCTGGGCTTTGGCTATCCATCGCAAAGCTGAATATGCCAAGGCCGACATTCCCATGTTGCCGGTGACGCACGGTGAGGCTTACACCAAGCTGCATATTTTGCTGTACACCGTGATTATGGTCCTGGTCAGTGTTTTGCCTTTCCTGACCGGTATGAGTGGCATTCTTTATCTGGCGGGTGCATTGATTCTCGGAGGGCGGTTTCTTTACTGGGCTATTGCTCTCCTGCAAGAAAGCAGGCCCCATGCTGCTATCAAGACATTCAAGTATTCCATTACTTATTTGATGTTGCTCTTCGTGGTACTGCTGCTGGATCATTATGCGTTCTATTTATGGCTTTAACAGGCTATCGGTTAGACTGAGGCTGAAGGCTCAAAGGATTTTTCATGGCATCCGGGATGAAAAACAGCGTGAATAAAACAGTATTGATTCTGGTGGCTATTGTCGCGGTCATTATGGGTCTGACATTCTACAAATACATGAACAAACCATCGCTCACACTGGAGCACTTGCAGCGGATGGGGGCAGTGGTTTTTGACAAGCCACGGACCTTTGAAATGAAGGGCATGGTGGATAACAAGGGTCAGCCTTTTACTGAGGCTAATCTCGAAGGGAAATGGTCTCTGGTGTACTTTGGCTATACCTTTTGCCCGGACATCTGCCCCACTACGTTGGGTCAGTTGAACCAGATGGATAAACTGTTGAAGAAGGATAACCCTGAAATCGCGAAGAAAATGCACTATTTTATGGTGACAGTGGATCCTCGCAGGGACACTGTGGAGAAGCTGAATGGCTACGTCCCTCACTTCAACCCTGATTTTGTGGGAGTGACGGGCAACCAGAAAGATATCCATAACCTGACCGTACAAATGAACATCCCCTACACACCGGTCATTGATCCGGTGGATGAGTATTACCTGGTGGATCATGGCGCCAACCTGGTCATCATCAATCCGAGGGGGGATTATCACGGCTTTATTCGCCCACCCCTGGATTCAGACAAGCTGGCACGGGTGATGGTGGGCGTGGATGAATTGTATCAGGACTAATCTCGTCAGCTGCGCTTGAAGCTCAAACCCAGAACAAAAATCAGGAAGCTACAGACGACAACGGAAGGTCCTGATGGGGTATCCAGCTGCCAGGAGGCAGTCAGTCCTCCTGCAACGCTCAGTAAACCAATGATGCCGGCAATGATCGCCATTTGTTCTGGTGTTCGGGAAAACCTCTGGGCTGTTGCGGCTGGAATAATCATTAAAGAAGTGATCAGAAGTACACCAACAATTTTCATAGCCACAGCAATGACCAGGGCCATCAGTAAGGTCAGAATCAGTTTGGTTCTTTTAACTGGAAAACCTTCAACCTGTGCCAGCTCTGCATGAATGGTCATGGCCAGAAGGGGCCGCCACAGCCAGGCCAGTGTGGTGAGGACCAGTGCGCCGCCGCCGTATATCCAGAGCAGGTCTGTAGGTGCGGTCGCCAGAATGTCTCCAAACAGGTAAGACATCATGTCGATTCGGACGTTCTCGGAAAAACTGACTGCAACAAGGCCCAGGGAAAGACTGCTATGGGCAAGTATTCCCAGTAACGTGTCGGATGCCATTTTTTGTTGTTCCTGAAGCGAGACCAGAAGAACAGCAAGAAACAGCGAACACACTATGATGGTCAGGTTAAGATCAATATCGAGCAGCAACCCCAAGGCTACGCCCAGCAGTGCCGAATGAGAGAGAGTATCGCCAAAGTAGGCCATCTTCCTCCAGACAACAAAACAACCCAGAGGTCCTGCCACTATGGCAACCCCTGATCCTGCCAGCAGTGCGGTAAGGAGCAGTTCAGGCATGAGTGCTCCTATTGTCATTCTTGTGGATGATATGACCATCAACGGTATGTTCATGATCATGATGGTGGGTGTAGATAGCCAGCTCTTCGGACTCTCCACCAAAAAGCTTCAGGTAAGCAGGGTGTTGACGAACCTGATGGGGGTGGCCTGAGCAACAGAGATGCTGGTTCAGACAAATAACCCGATCTGTTGAAGCCATCACCAGATGAAGGTCATGGGAGACCATTAAAACAGAGCAGCCGTCTTTCAGCTCGGGGCTGCTCCCATTTCTGAGTTCGGTAATCAGATGATAAAGCTCTTTCTGGCCATTGACATCCACACCCTGAACCGGTTCATCGAGCACCAGCAGATGAGGTCTGTTCAGCAATGCCCTGGCTAACAATGTTCGCTGCAGCTCTCCGCCTGAAAGTGAATGAACCGGTGAGTTCATGACGTGGGCGACACCGGTTCTTGCCAGTGCCGAACAAATGTGTTTTTCTGACTGTCCTGTCAGGGAAAGAAAGCGTCTTACGCTCAGGGGCATGCTTTCGTCAACATGCAATTTTTGAGGCATATAGCCGATACGCAGACCTTCTTTTACCGAACGGCTTCCGGAATCAGGAGACAGCAGACCCAGAACAACTCTGACCAGTGTCGTTTTACCAGCTCCATTCGGGCCTATCAGGGTCACGATTTCACCAGCTTCCACGTCCAGTGAAATATCGGTAACGACTTCTCGTTCCCGAAAAGCAACATGGATGTTGTTCAGTCTGATCAATGTTTCTTCAGACATAGGTTTACTCAGATCCTTGGTTGTTGCTGTTTTATTGTCTTTGTCTGAACTCATAATGACTCCCGGGATTTCTGGCAGTTTGAGCATAAACCGGTGAGTTCAATTGCGGCATCAGTGATTTTGAATCCCTGATCAAAGGCACAAGAGGTAATGGACTGATTAATGGCCTGATGATCGATTTCCTGTGTCACGCGGCAGTTCTGGCAGATCAGAAAACAGCTGTTATGTTTTGTGCCGGGGTGGGGGCATCCAATAAAAGCGTTAAGTGAGGATAGACGGTGAATCAGACCCTGCTCCATCAGGAAATCAAGGGCGCGATAAACGGTGGGGGGTTGGGCCACCCGTTCTTCCTGCTTAGCCAGTTCGGCAAGAATGTCATAGGCTCCCACGGGCTGATGACTTTGCCAGATCAGTTCCAGTACTTTCTCACGGAGATGGGTCAGCCTGGCTCCCCTCTGTTGACAGAGAGTACGAGCTTCCTGCAAAGCTCCTGAAATACAGTGGTGATGATCGTGAGGCTGGTGGACACTGGTCATGACAATGAAAGGTAGCGAATGAACGATGTTATATTATAACCAAACTTCTATTTATAATCGAAATAATACTCTCGAAGAACCGGACGGGAGTGCTCTTCGGTCACAGTTAGCTTTGTCAGATTTTTCTGAGACGCCATCACAGGGGAAGGCTCAGCTATCTACTTCCACCGAAAAATAGTCCAGGACGGAATCAACATCTCGGGTTTGGTGGGGTCTATAAAGTTGCCCATGTGATCTGCTGCAATGAGGTAATAAGGTTCGCCCACTTTGGGGATAACCTGAATACCATAAAGAAAACCATTTATCCGGTATTCCCTGATGGTTTCATTGTCGCCGGAACGAATGACCACAGTGGTGTCATGCCTTTGCTCCAGATCTTCGGGACGCAGATTTTTAGGGATTTTTTCAAAATCTTCTTTGCTGATTGTTGCCGATTCAGGTTGAACAACTTTGGGAGGCTTTTCCAATGCAGCTTCTGTTGGGTTAGTGGACGGTGGAGAGCTGGCACAGCCGACGAGAAATAAAGACATGATTGTCGCAAAAGCCAGTGAACCTGTTATTGATTTCATCGCGCGCCTCAAGGAATAACCATGTGTCTAGCGGGAAAAAGGGATTAGAATAGCAGTCTACTCCAATATTTGGGAGGCTGTAGCTCTCGGTGTTCACCCACATCAATGTCTGAATGCTACTGTTACCCATTAACCAGAGATCAATTCAGCAATGTCAGATCAAGCCTGTACGCCCCTTGTGCTCGTAGATGGGTCTTCTTACCTCTATCGGGCTTTCCATGCTTCAGAACGAGCGAACCTGAGAACATCAGACGGTCGTCCAACAGGGGCTATCCGTGTGATGACGAACATGTTGAAGAGTCTGCTTAAGGAGTATCCGGGCAGTCCGGTGGCAGTGGTCTTTGATGCCAAGGGGAAAAACTTCCGGCACGATATGTACGAAGATTACAAGGCCACCCGCAAGCCCATGCCGGACGATCTGCGCTCACAGGTTCAGCCGATTCACGAAATGGTTCGTGCCCTGGGTATGCCATTGTTGATGATTGATGGCGTAGAAGCGGACGATGTCATTGGCACACTGGCCAAAGAAGCCACAGAGAAGAAAATTGATACCGTCATCTCAACCGGTGACAAGGACATTGCTCAATTGGTTTCCGGGCATGTGACTTTGATCGATACCATGAATGATACCCGTACCGATCTGGACGGCGTCGTGGACAAGTTTGGTATTCCTGCTCACCTGATTATTGATTACCTGGCCCTGATGGGTGACTCCAGTGACAATATTCCCGGTATGCCCGGTGTTGGGCAGAAAACCGCTCTGGCTCTGTTACAGGGGATTGGTGGTATTGATGAGATTGCAAGACGTCTGGAAGAAGTACCTGCCCTGGGCTTCAGGGGCAGCAAAAATTTTGCCAGTAAGTTTGAAGAACATAAAGATATTGTCTTGCTCTCCCGGGATCTGGCCACCATCAAAACCGATGTGGCGTTGCCTGTTGCGATTGAAGATCTGAAAGCGGAACCCATTGACAAAGAAGCTCTGTTGACTCTGTACAAAGAGTATGAATTCCGTTCCATGATCGCTGAACTGGAAAAAGGCATGGGCGGAGGTGCAGAACCTGAGCCCGTCAGGCCTGCTATTCATGCTGAATATGAGACGGTTCTTGATAAAGAGACCTTTGGCCGTTGGCTGAACGTATTGAATGACTCGGAACTGTTTTCTTTTGATACCGAAACCACCAGCCTGGATTATATGGAAGCGGAACTGGTCGGACTCTCTTTTGCTGTAGAAGCGGGTAAGGCAGCCTATGTGCCAGTAGCTCATGACTATGTTGGTGCACCCGATCAGCTGGATCGAAACTGGGTGCTGGAGCAGATTAAACCGTTGCTGGAGAATCCTGACAGGAAAAAAGTAGGCCAGAACCTGAAATACGATAAAAGTGTACTGGCTAACTATGATATCAGTCTGGAAGGTATCTACTGGGATACCATGCTTGAGTCGTATGTGTTGAACTCAACCGCTACCCGCCATGATATGGACAGTCTGGCTCAGAAATACCTCGACCATCAATGCATCACCTTTGAAGAGATTGCTGGCAAAGGTAAAAAGCAGCTCACCTTCAACCAGATTGATCTTGAAACAGCAGCACCCTACGCCGCAGAAGATGCCGACATTACCCTGAGACTGCATGAAACGATTTCGCCTCAGCTGGAGCTTGAGCAGTCTCTGTGCTCTGTATTTCGTGACATAGAAATGCCACTGGTAGGCGTTATGTCGCGGATGGAAAGACAGGGAGCCAAGGTGGATGGCCGCCTGCTGGGACAGCAGAGTATGGAGCTTGGGAAGCGTCTCCATGAGCTTGAAAAGCAGGCCCATGATGAAGCGGGAGAGCTTTTTAACCTGGCATCTCCCAAGCAGTTGCAGACGATTTTGTTTGAGAAATTGGGTCTGCCGGTCATCAAGAAAACGCCTAAAGGACAGCCTTCTACCGCAGAAGACGTGCTTCAGGAGCTGGCATTGGATTATCCCCTGCCGAAGCTCCTGATTGAGCATCGTGGCCTGAGCAAGTTGAAGTCGACTTACACCGATAAGTTGCCCCAGATGATCAATCCAGCCACTGGAAGAATTCATACTTCTTATCATCAGGCGGTAACAGCAACAGGTCGTTTGTCCTCCTCTGATCCAAACCTTCAGAACATTCCTATTCGTACCGAGGAAGGACGCAGGGTTCGTCAGGCCTTTGTCGCGCCTGAAGGGTATCAGTTGATTGCCGCTGACTATTCACAGATAGAGCTGAGAATCATGGCACATCTTTCTAATGATGCCGGTTTGCTGGAAGCCTTTGATCAGGGTCTGGATATTCACAAAGCCACGGCTGCGGAAGTCTTCAGTGTCGCACTGGAAGAGGTCAGTTCTGATCAGCGCAGAAGTGCCAAGGCGATTAACTTTGGTCTGATCTACGGGATGTCTTCTTTCGGATTGGCCAAACAGCTGGGTATTTCCAGAAAGTCTGCACAAGAGTACATCGATCTTTATTTCGATCGTTACCCAGGTGTTCTTCACTATATGGATCGAACGAAAGAGTCTGCCAGAGAGACAGGGTATGTTGAGACTTTGTTTGGGCGAAGGCTATACCTTCCGGAAATCAATGCCCGCAATGGTATGCGTCGTCAGGCAGCTGAGCGCACTGCTATCAACGCCCCAATGCAGGGAACGGCTGCAGATATCATAAAAAAAGCGATGGCCCGAGTGGATCAGTGGCTTTTAAAGAGTGATCTGGATGCCAGAATGATTATGCAAGTGCACGATGAGCTGGTGCTGGAAGTTGCGGAAGATCAGCTTGAGGTCGTAAAAGACGGCATCGTAGAGAAGATGTCCCAAGCCGCAGAGCTGAATGTGCCATTGCTGGTTGAAGCGGGCAATGGATACAACTGGGATGAAGCTCACTGAAGCTTCTCTGATGATAATCGTCTCCCTGAAAATTTCATGATGCTTAAGAATTTTGTATTTTTTTCACATCATTGGGAACTTTTTTCAGATTCTGTTGTCTCAATATATGTAGCGAGGAAAAAACCTCCTGCAAACTCCTTGTGTGTTGAGTGTTGGCAATAATAGCAGTGCTGTGCCCCGGCACAGTGTGCAATAAACCGGTGACCGTCCCCCTTGGTCGCCGGTTTTTTTTCCTGGATACCTGCCAGAAAAAAAACAAAAAAAAATTCATCTTTCGGGAACTTTTTTCAGATTCTGTTGTCTCAATATATGTAGAGAGGAAAAAATCCTTTCTGCAAACTCCTTGTGTGTTGAGTGTTGGCAATAAAAGCAGTGCTGTGTTCCCCGACGTAGCCTGCAATGAACCAGTTACCACCCCCCCCCTTCGGTAACTGGTTTTTTTTTGCCTCAAAGAAAGCCAGGCATTGGACGAGTGTCTTAAGGCTGCCATTTTCTCTCACAGCACTCCTTGTGTGTTGAGTGACTGCGAACACTCTGCCTTTTTGTGGCGGAGCTTATCGCTCCAGTCGTCTCTCCCCCGACGGCTGGAACTTTTTTATCAATTCTCGCGGAATACTCCATCCATAGCTCGCAGAGCTTGGGTGGAGATAGATAGCGACCAGTCCGATAGGACTGGCAAAAGCTTGAATCCTTACACAAAAGATAATATGTTTGTAAAAATGACTAAACGAGCTTACAAATACCGATTCTATCCAACGTTTGAGC
>NZ_JAHHPN010000747.1:0-3713 GCF_024606325.1 Endozoicomonas sp. ONNA1 | reverse complement strand
GAGGCTGGGAGAAATACTTCAGGGACAATGTGCCTGAATGGTCTTTCTCCCACGCAGAAAGTATTCCTTATTCTTACACCCTGGGTGCATTCTTCGAGTCAGGAATTGCAGCACCGAAGGAAAGCCTTCCCTGAAAAAAAACTCAATGTTACTGGCGTTGAACTTTTGCCACTGTGAACTAAATTCACTCAACAGCTTACCGGAACAGCCATAAGCAATTAACAGCCATGAGCGAATAGAAGTCGCTTCCTCGCCTGCTATGGCAATCACTGTGCACGGTAATAAAAGTACTCAGCTCCAAGGTAACAGAATGACACATGCCCGCCCCAATGCCATAAGCCTTGCAGTGGCTATTGCCATCAGCACTTCCATCATTAGTACAGAGGCACTGGCCGGTTTCAGGCTGGAGACAAAATCTGTCGATATTCCGGTCAATGGACATGTGGAGTTTACCCAGAGCGAGATCATAGTTCAGCCAACTTTAGGTGATGATCTGCAGCCAATACCCAAATCCATTACCACCACCTACCCTGACCAGACTCAAGTCAGAGCAGACTATCACGTTCCTTCTGAAGGCTTCACAGACGCGCTTTCTGGCATCGGTGTTGGCGTTTCCAGTGTTGATCTGTTTGAAACAGACGAGAATGATGTTGCTCAGAAGTACACCAAAGTCCTCAAGGTCGGTAATGAGGGAGTCTTCAGATTCACCCATAACCTTGCAGAAAAGAAACTGGTCATTGAAGTCAGAGAAGGAATGACGAGTCAGGATTCAATAAAGGCTGTTCGTCATCAATCAGGTGACATCGAACCATTGGAACCGTTAACGAAAATCGCCAGCCCCAAACGGCTGGTCGGAGTACTGAAAGGAGCCAATGAAAGAGCAGGAAGCCTTGGCGAAGTTGATCGCTATGTCGCCCTTGCCACCATTAAAGTAGACAAAATTGAAGTGAACGGGCGCACCTTTATGCTTCTTATGACTACAGGCGATCAGACTCCTGAACTGCAACGTCTGGGTCAATCGCTCTTCATCAATGATGAAGTGCTTTTGGCAGCAGCCACCTCTGCCTACACCCAGGTTCATGTTCTGGAGGAAGGTTTACAACAGAAAGCCCTGAATGATCTGTTGTCATACTATAAACCTGTCAGCTATGTTGAACACATCGAGGGTGAGACACAGACTTATCCTGTGCCTGCGGGTTATCCAAAACTGGAAGTGACCGGGGCTACGGGAGAAGCTATTGTTTTCCATCATCTGAAACAGAATCCGACCGACCTCGCTTTTGTGGAAGGCCTCTATAAACTCCTGGTAAAAGATTTCGCTAATAACCCCATTCCTTCAACAACCACACAGGTAAAAAAAGATAAGGTCAAAGGCTACCAGTACGTCATTCGAAACAGGCAAATGGAACTGCTGGAGGAGTTAGCTGTACAGCAAGATGCTCTACTTAGCAAAGCTAAACTGATTACGCTGACATACTATGAATCTATCCAGCAGGCATTAACCAGCGCTACTCCAGACAAAGCCGATGAATTTGAATTCACAACAGCACACATCAGATTGGCTTTATCAGTTGCCACGCCAACCTGGATGCATTCTCAACTGGTAAAATACTTCGGTTTCAAACCCGTCATTAAAAATTTTCTGACCAGTCAGCTCTTTATTCAGAATATTCAGCAAGTGGTAGCCGTTCTAAGCGGTATCAACGAAGCGCAGATCGATGCTCTTGGGGAGAACAAAAAGTTTGCTTCCAAAGTCACGGGCGACATGGCCGGACAGCTGATTGAGATAGAAAGCGAGCTGAAAGAGCAGCAACAGACAACAGAACTCAAACTCGTCCAGCTCAGAAAGGAGATGAAACTCTTAACGGAGACAATTGTTGATAGTCACCAGAAAATATACAGATCACTTCAGCTCAGGCAACGAGTTGAGAATGAGTTTCTACAGACTCTTAAAGTGATGGCAGGACTGCAACAGCTGTCACATAAACTTCAGCAGGAAGTCGAAGGCATTCCAAGGCTGGAACAACAAGTTCTTGATGCCAGAGCAGATGCCACAATAGCTCGCAACATTCAAATGGCGGCGGAGCTTGGTATTGACAACTGGGATGATACCCAGCCACTGGCAGAACAAGCCAGAATCATCAGAAAAAAAACGAATGAAATCTACAGAGCGGTGTCTGCAACAGAGCCCGCAAAAGGACAGTCCGATGAGGCTCTGAATACAAAATTGGCAGCCATTGAAGGCCATTTCGGTATTACTCCGATCGATGAAAATGATCGGGTTGCCCGCATTGAGTCCATTCAACAGCTTGTGCAACTAAGGGCAGAACTAGCCTTTAAGCCCTACCACGAACTGTCCGCTATCATTGGAGATCGGCCCGTTCCGCCCCCGGTTAGTGAAAATCAACTGCGAGCCCTTTGCCTCACTATTTTGGACTACGATGTCCAGCAATACAATATACAGCAGCAACTTGAGGCCTTTCAGCACCAACTGGCGAATCAACAAGAGCAAGAAAAACAGCAAAACCGGTTACAGAAACTTCAGCAGGAAGTCGAACAAATTCCAAAGCTGGAACAACCCGTTCGTGATGCCAGAGCAGGTGCCAAAATAGCTCGCAACATCCAAATGGCAGCAGAGCTTGGAATTGATAACTGGGATGATACCCAGCCACTGGAAGAGCAAGCCAGGCTCATCAGCCTGAAAACTCAGGAAATCAAGCAGGTAGCCGAGGTCGATCAGGAATATCTTCAGCAACAGAGCACCGGAACAGAAGCTCAAAAAATAGCTGCAACCATTGCCGCGCATTTAAACATCAAGGATTTTGATCGCGGTGCAGATATTGAGACTCAACAAAAACTTCTGATTCAGAGCATTCAGAAACTGAATGCTCAACGCGAAACATTGGACGTTCATCAAGAACGGATCCTTCAGAGAGTTCAGGAACTGAATGCTCAAAGCGATATTGACATAACTTACGACAAACTCATGCGAAATGCTTTGGCAGTGCTTTATGGTAAGAAACAGCCTGAAGACAGCACATTGGGGGATCAGATCACACTGATAGAAGCAATACATGAGAATGTAAACAAGCTTGCCAGTATGGAAGAAGAACTGGAAGACATCAGAACACCGGGGCACCCCATAACCAGGCCCGAAGTACTTGATAAACTAAGTGTCGTCGAAGAAGCACTGGAAATGGGTGATCCCGACAGCGAAGACGATGAGTATTACCGTCGTCAGGCCATTTCCGGGAGGATGCAGACAGCCATCACAGAAGCCAGACAGAAGGCTCAGGAAGAGACGCAGAATCTGCTGAAAACCGTAGAAGCAATGCTCAAAATCGAAGTCAATGAAGGAGATGACAAGGCAAAACGACTTGACAGGATTCTTACCAGACTTGACAGCGATGATGTCACCGAAAAAATGCTGGATGATATAAATAATGCACTCTGGGAAGAAGACTTCACCACTGAATACGAAAAAAGAAAAGTTAAACTTGACAGGCTTCACTGGCGCCTGAGCCTCTATGTCGAAGACGAGGATTTTCGAATCACAAGACAACAGGAACAGATGCTTATAGCTGTAGAGGACGCGCTGCTTATCGACAAGAGGGAAAACATTGCTGCCAAGGAAAGAGCCAGAGACCTGGTTGCTAAACTGGCCGATGATCTGAAAATAGAATTTGAAAAAGATGCCAGCCTGAATGAACAGA
>NZ_JAHHPN010000746.1:0-1910 GCF_024606325.1 Endozoicomonas sp. ONNA1 | reverse complement strand
CCAAGGAAGTGCTCAAATTCATCCACTGTCTGATAACCGTCGACACCTCTGACGGTCTTTATGTAGTGCTCTAGTTCAACCTTGCTGATCAGACCTTCATGCAGCAGAGCGATGATCCTGTTACCACTGGCAGAACGGGTAGCGAAGTACTCCGAGAAGCTTTTCAGGTCTTCCGGTTCATGCTCGACGTAATGAATAGCTGCTTCGCCCATGCCGTGGATTTCATCGTCGTAGTGTTGTGGCCCGGTTTTAATGTGAGTCCTTGCCCAGTCTGCCAGATCCTGGACTTCTTCCAAGGTATTCAGAGACTGATCTTCTATAGGCTGGAACATGAATGTCGTCTTCAGATTTTTGAAGACTTCTACAATCCGTCTGGCCTGATTAAACGTCAGATCGTCTCCGACCAATGCTCTCAGGCGAATCGGTGCAAATTCATCGTCAAAGTCAAAAGTTGGAAGATCGGGTCTGACCTTACCGCTTTTTTCTGCTGATTCTGCCAAACCCATTGCGGCTTCCAGAGCCTGCTTCTTGAGAGAGTGCGTCCTTACGAAGGCATAGATATCGACCAATATATTTGCTTGTCTCGGGTGGTACTGGAAGGGACCACCGTCTTTTTCGACGGCTTCCTCAGTAGCTTTCAGGACTTCCTTTAATGTCTCTATTGCCGCCTTCTTGGCGTCTACTTTTTTTATCAAGCGGTCCTTTTCCCTGGTCAGTTGCAGGATCTTGCCGCCAGCACCATCATCCCCGCCCAGTTGTACTTGTTTGTTTTTCAGAGCATCAAGCCGGTCAGCGATGCGGTCAGTGGGATCTGGCTTAAGACCAATGTCGTCTTCGATGGCTTTAAGATCAGCTTCATGATCGTCTACAGCTTTTTGTACTTCTGACACTTTTGCTTTTTTCTGTTTCAGGACTAAATCCGGCACTTCTCTGGTCTGCTCTGGAGTAGTCTCAGCTTTCGGATCGTTGTCTTTGGAATTGTCAATGTCTTGATTTTTAGTGTCCAGAGCCTCTTGTGCTTGCTTTTCTTCCGTCTGTGCATTGGTCAATTCCATTTCTACAAAATCATGCTCACGTAGAAATTTTGTGACCTGAGCGTACTTTTTCCTGGTTTCAGGCAGTTCGCCCATTGCGTGATCGACTTCGTCCCGACTATGAGAGGCTGTAAAGTCTCTAATGGCATCAATGCAATCTTCTGCTAACAGATTATCAGGAGCATTTTCAAAAGGGATTTTCAGATCTTTAATGGCAGCTCTTAGTTTCCGGATTATTTCCACTTGTCTTTCTGCATCGTCCTCGTTTCTCTGCAGGAAGCGTTCGATGTCGTTTAATCGGTCTTCAGAGTTTTGATTTTCAGCGTGAGGCAGGCCCAATTCGGTCTGAATCTGCTTCATTGCCTGATTGAGAGCCGTGATGTATTTATCCGTGTCAGGGGGGGCGTCATTAGAATGTGCGACTATCACTTGTTCACTATGGACAGCATTGAGTCTGCGATGAAGTTGCTCCAGCTCACTTTCAGCTTTTTCTATGTATCTTCTGGCTCTGGCTTGCTCACGATCAAGAACATATCGGGGTTTAGATCCCAGACGAGCCATTTGCCTGTCAAGCTCAGCATTAATGACTGCGATACGGTCATCTACTCTGGGGTGAAACGCCTCTAAAGCTGCTCTATACCGTTGTCCGAGTGTTTCTTTGATGAGACAGATCTGATCACGAGCAGGGGCATCCTCTTTATAGCCCTGAATGCCCAGGTGACTGGCAATCTCATTATTTATTCCCCTTCTGATACCTTCATCATCATAGGGTTTGCCAACTTCGTAATTTAATTCCCGAAATCTGTATTCCAGAAGAGCCTTCTGTTCATTCAGGCTGGCATCTTTTTCAAATTCTATTTTCAGATCATCGGCCAG
>NZ_JAHHPN010000745.1:0-2315 GCF_024606325.1 Endozoicomonas sp. ONNA1 | reverse complement strand
ACCAGAATGCAAGGATAGAATTATTAAACACTCATTCTTTGCGGCAATGCTGTTACTGCTAATGTCGTTGTCTGTCGCCTGTTCGGCCGGATCGTTGACAAGAACTTTTGTTTTCGAGCTTAAACAGAATCCAGATTCTCTAAAACAACGCGTTTCTATAAAACGTGACTGGCATACGTTGTCGGGAAACCAGTCGAATATTGCTCATATAAACGACTATGAAGGACCAGATTTAGTACTTGATAAAAAACGACACAGACCACTTGGTTATTGTGTAGAAAAGAACATCATTGTGTCGATGTCGTGGCAATGGCTTTACGCTACGAATCTGCTGATTGTTTGCGAACTGATCCTCACCACAGAGGCCCGCCTGAGTGTCACCCCCTATTTCTGGCTTCCTGCAGAAGTGGTTGTCACTGTCGGTTGGCTTTTAAAAAACCATTGTAACCCCAATACGCGGCTATTTAACCCGATTGAGCAACAGGCGAATCAGGGTCACCCGCTTGCAACCATCATTACGGTGTTTGGCTCCGGAAATAACCCGCCACAATACCCGTCGTCAGAATCATCCAGCCAGCAGGCCCCGCAAGCAGCAACCCACCCGCCTGTAAGCTCTTTCATTAGCCTTTTAAATAATGACTGTAGCGGAGGTAACGGAGGCGGCCATCAGCAACACCTGCACACTTTAGGTTTAAATTGTTTTGCCTATCCCTGCCATGGCTTTTGTCGATTCCGCCCCTCATCCAATAGCACTGAGCCCACTGAATGGCCCCTGAATAGCCTGAAAAGCTCATGCCCCCACTTGGCTGCTGGACACTGCTTAAGTTGCATGGGGCATTTTGGTTCCGAAAATGTTATGGGGTCCCGACAAAACCTTATAGATTCAATCCGGAATGCCATTGAGATTGCCGGGTTACTGAATGATGATGAGCCAATGCTCCGGCATTTGTCTTCCATAGCTGATGACTTTGTGGTCATTAATGGATCCTTCGATTTACAGAGTCTTCCCGAAGAAGACGGGACGGCTTTTACGCTCAACGATTCAGAAACACAACAAACAAGCTCTGAGTCATTCCAATTGGATCAGCGGCAATCTCAGCTTTCCCAAACAAGCGCAGCAAAAGCCGAAGCCGACAGTGGTCAAAAAAACTGTGAGGTGACCGTGGTCGGGAAGGATGGCCAGTCAAGGCCATGCGGGAAGCTCTGCAAGCATGCCAGAGCTCTGGTGAATCACAAAAGAAGATATCACACAGGGCAAAAAACCTGTGACGTAACCGTAGTCGGGGAGGATTGCCAGCAGCAGCCATGCGGGAAACTCTGCGAGAATGCTCAATCTCTGTTGGCTCACAAAAGCAAATGCCACGGCAAGCAACAAACTTGTGAAGTGATCCTGGTCGGGGAGGATGGTCAACAGCGGCCATGTGGAAAGCTTTGCAAGAATTCTAAAACCCTGTCGTATCACAGAAGACAAGAACACTCCGGGCAACAAGTCTGCGACGTGATCGTGGTTGGAAAGGATGGCCTGCAGCGACCATGCGGGAAAGTCTGCAAGAGTGCTTCATCTCTAACGACTCACAAAAGCGGTTACCACACCAGAGAAAAAACCTGTGACGTGATCTTGATCGGGGCAGATGGTCAGCAGCGACCATGCGGGAAGCTCTGCAAGAATGCTAAAGCCCTGTCGGATCACAAAAGCAAAAGTCACAGCGGGCAACAAGCCTGTGAAGTGATCGTGGTTGAGGAGGATGGTCAGCAGCGGCCATGCGGGAAGTTCTGCAAGAATGTTGGAGCCCTGTCGAGTCACAAAAGCAAATACCACAGTGGGGAAAAAAACTGTGACGAGATCATAGTCGGGAAGGATGGCCAGAAACTGCCATGCGGGAGGGTCTGCAAAAATGCTCAAGCTCTCCTGGATCACAAAAGAAGACATCGAAAACGCAAGCCTGCTGATTCGATAACAGACAGCTGTATGAAGAGCCGCTGAATTCCCGAGAAAGTTCGACAAGCGGAACAGAACCAAAGTACAGGCAGAGCTCAGATCCATCCTGAGTAATCCAAAATATCGCTCAGTTTCAGATCCGAAATGATCTTTACGCACAATTCACCGGGAGGAGTCCAGACTATTTAAATCAGGTTTAGGCTCGATGAATGCAAGGATAGCCAATGCAGCTCATGCTATATAAATTGATTCGCTGGTTGGATGAGAACGCACTTGGATTTTGGCAGAAAACACGCCCGTATGCTTGACTATCCTTCCTCACTGTAAACCAGAATGCAAGGATAGAATTATTAAACACTCATTCTTTGCGGCAATG
>NZ_JAHHPN010000744.1:0-15288 GCF_024606325.1 Endozoicomonas sp. ONNA1 | reverse complement strand
GACGCCATGAATATCAACAGCATCGCCCGTCGCGTCGCCGAGGTACAGCAGAAAGCTACTCAGCATGGAGGTTGTCGCCCTTACGGTGTTGCCTGCATCATTGGTGGATTCAACAATGATGGCTCCCCTCAGCTCTGGCAGACTGAGCCCTCCGGGGTATGCGTCAGCTGGAAAGCCTGTTCTGTCGGAAGGAAGAGTAAGGCTGTGTTGGAGCTGCTGGAGAGAGAATACAAGGATGATATGAGCCGCGATGACACTATTAAAGTCGCACTGAAGGGACTGCTGGAAGCTGTCGAATCTGGTGCTCGCAACATCGAGCTGATGGTGCTTGAGCCTGATCACTCATCCAGACGCCTGGCTCTTGCTGAGCTTGAGCAGTTGGTGACTGTTCTGAACAAAGAGCGTGATGAAGAGGCCGCCAACAAGCGCCGTCGTGACGAGCAGTAATTTATCAAATGACGGTTTGATTTTTGAGAGAGCAGAAAAGACCTGATCAACCTGTTCTGAATGATGAGTAATGCCAGTTGTTCTATCTGACATCGCTCACTCAGGATCATTTACAAAACCCACTCAAGGCAGCGGCAGAAGACACCTTCCATTAATATCTGCGGATTAAGATTGCCCCCTTCCAGCAGGGATTGTCTTTGCGATATCAACCACTCCCTCTCTTGCAGGAGGTCTCTGGCATTACTTTTTCGAGCCAGATACTCGAGCATTTTCAACTGATCTCGGTTTCGAAGGTCTGACGGATCACCACCCAAACCCAGCTTAACGGCATCATCGAGCCAACCCATTATCCAGCCAATCGTCAGAGCCAAATCCTCTGACTGCCAGTTTTTAGCCAATTCCACAGGGGTTAGCTTCCCCTTGAAAAGTCCTTTCACACCATCAGCCAGCGCTTCTCTTTTTTCTAGCAGTCCCTGATCTGAAAAACGTTTAGCCTCCAAAGGCGAATTAGCCGTGAGATCCAACAATTGCGATACCAGACTCGAATCTTCCAGTTGTGAAGCTAACCACTGCTCCGCTTCTGTTCTTTCCGGTGCAGCAAAGTTTAATTGCTGACAACGACTGCGAATGGTAGGCAGCATATCGCCAGAACGGACACTAACCAGCAGGAAAATGGTATCTTCCCCCGGCTCTTCGAGACATTTGAGCAAAGCATTGGCCGCATTGACATTCATCGCTTCTGCCGGACTCAGGATAATCACCCTGCGCCCTCCCTGCTGGGCTGTTTTATGGGCAAATTCGTTCAACTTTCGAATACGATCAATTCGAATAGGTCGGCCAGGCTCATCAGGCTCCAGCAGTGTCAAGTCAGGATGCGTGCCTGCCTTCAGTAGCTCACACTCCTTGCAGTGACCACAGGCACCCGTCGCCTGAGGATTCATGCACAACAGATACGCTGAAAGTGCTCTGGCAAACTGGAGCTTTCCGGTACCCGGCAAACCTCTGAGCAAATAGGCATGGGCCAAATTATCCGACTGCTGGCAGTGAACCATTCGCTCCCACTGAGTGTTTTGCCAGGGAAAAATGCTCCAGTCTTTCATCAGCGTTCTCCCAGTCTTCTTGAGAGCACTTCCAACAACTGCCGTTGAACACTTTCAAGGGGTTGTCCGGCATCAATGACTTCAAACTGCTCTGGAAACAGCTTCGCCCTTTCCAGATAGGCATTGCGAACCCGGATAAAAAAGTCCATTTTTTCCTGCTCAATCCGATCCAGCCTGCCACCTCGCCCTTTGGCTCTGGCCATGCCTGTTTCAGGATCAACATCCAACAGAATGGTCATATCCGGACGCAGAGAGCCCTGTACCAGATTCTCCAAAGCCTCAACCGGTTGCGTATTAAGGCCTCGACCACCGCCTTGGTAGGCATAGGTGGCATCGGTAAAACGATCACAAAGTACGATTTTTCCTGCTTCCAGCCCGGGCAGAACATTATGAAAAATATTTTGCGAGCGAGCGGCAAACATCATCAGCAATTCAGTTATATCAGATAACGGCTCACCATGATGCCCCAGCAACAGCGAACGAAGCTGTTCCGCAACCCGGGTACCACCCGGCTCCCGGGTTTCAATAAACGCCAGCCGATGGCTTGTCATCCAACTTTTAATAAAATCGACCGCCGTCGTTTTACCCGCACCTTCACCACCTTCAATCGTCAGGAAAAAGCCGGAGGGAGCATTAGCCATTATTGAGCCTCCACAGTCGATCGGTAATCCTCACGACGCTGTTCAATCTGATACTTTCTGACAGCTCGATTATGCTCTGCCAGTGTTTTTGAAAAATAATGTGTCCCATCACCCTTCGCGACAAAATAGATTGATTTACCATCTTTCGGATGCAAAGCAGCATGAATGGCTTCCCGACCAGCGATGGCGATAGGCGTGGGAGGTAATCCTTTGATAATGTACGTGTTGTACGGTGTGACTCCCCGAAGCATTTGTCGACTGATATTCCCTTTATAGCGATCACCCAGACCATAAATCACGGTGGGATCAGTTTGTAGCCTCATACCTTTTTGCAAACGTCTGACAAAAACACCCGCAATTTCACCACGCTCGTAAGCCACACCCGTTTCTTTTTCTACCAGAGAGGCCATAATCAGTGCCTCGTAGGGATTCTTGTATGGGAGTCCTTCAGCACGCTTTTCCCATTCTTCACCGAGTACTGAATCCATTCGGTTGTAAGCCCGTCTGAGTATGGATTCAACCGAGGCACCAGCCTGGAAGAAATAAGTATCAGGGTAAAACAGACCTTCAGGGTTCAATTCTATGGCCAGACTTTTATAGAGAGATTGCAGCGCCTTCTCATCCATAGGTGAAGACAGTTTTTCGTGTTGATTTAAAATGGCTATTACCTCTTTCAGCGTGTAGCCCTCAACCAGCGTCACGTTGTAGTAGCGCACTTGGCCAGAAGTAAAAACCTTCAGCAATTCCCTATGGGTGATCCCGGCCGGAATCAGATAATCCCCGGCATGAATGCCACCGGCCGCTTTCTCTATTCTGGCCAGGAGCACAAAGATCTTTGGGTATTGAAGCCAGCCCGACTCAGCCAGACTGTCTGCCACTCGAGTCATCGACTCGCCCTGGGAAATAGTAAACTCCAGGTTGCTTCCAGTGTCTGGTTCATTTACGGGCTGATCGCCGTACCAGTCCAACGCCTTCCAACATACAACGGCTGCCAGCAATCCTGCAAGACAGAGACCCATCACTGAAAATGACAACTTTTTAAGCATTCAAAACTTCCTGAACCCTACCCCTGACTGTCCGGGTCACACTACCCACTGACCAGTGCAAACAGCCACAGGCAATCACCGGCCAAACTCCGTTAACACTGTTACAAACAAATACCTCATCGGCCCCGGCAAGATCTTTCAGATGATAATCACCCGTTTCCACATGAAAACCCCATTGACGAGCCTGCCCCATAATCAGATCTCTGCAAACTCCTTTGACCCCTGATTTGCGAAGACACGGTGTCCTCAGGGTTTTGCCGGATACCAGGAATAAATTACTCATGGTTCCCTCTACAAGCCTGTCGTCCATACCCAGTAACAAACCTTCCAGACAATCGGTACCCTGCCATTCAGAGCGTGCCATGACATTCTCGAGACGATTAAGATGTTTTAATCCGGCGAAGGCATTATCACCGAGCCTGGTGTTACATTGATGTAGCCTGACGCCCCTGATCGCCGGGTTACCAGGATAGACCGGCAAAGAATGAAAAGAGAGAATTCGGCAAGGTCTGTCACAACCCTGTGGGTTATATCCGCGACCGCCAGTGCCACGGGTCACAATGGCTTTGAGCACCCCTTCCTTCAGATTTTGCGTTTGCAAAAAGTCACTGACTTCATTTTTGAACGCCTCCAGATCAAAAGGAATACCCAATACAGCCATACCGGAACAAAGCCTTTTGCAATGAAGATCAAAAAGAGTGGGGGCACCGGCCTGAACACGGATGGTTTCAAAAACACCATCGCCGTATGCCAGACCTCTGTCACTGATCAATACTTCAGAAGCTGGCTCACCATTGACCCAGCTGGCGGGATGACGATTATCCAAAGTTTCTAATCCAGTCTCGAGAAAGCCAGAGTCACATTGGTTCCCCCAAACCCGAATGAGTTGGAGAGCACATGCTCCATCTCAATGGACCTGGCTCTTCCGGGCACATAATCCAGATCACAGCCTTCACCCGGATTTTCCAGATTAATCGTGGGAGGCGCGATATTATTTTGCAGCGATTTTACAGCAAACACGGCCTCCAGCGACCCGGCCGCCCCCAACAAATGACCTGTCATGGATTTGGTAGAGCTGACTGCAACCTGTCTGGCAGCATGACCAAAAACCCTGTGCACCGCTTTGGTTTCAGCAATATCACCGGCAGGCGTAGAGGTACCGTGGGCATTAATATAGGCCACCTGTTCTGCCTTAAGGCCAGCGTCATCCAACGCTGACTGCATAGCTCTGGCCGCTCCGCGACCATCTTCAGGTGGTGATGTCATGTGATAAGCATCACCACTCATGCCTACACCACTGAGTTCTGCATAAATAGTGGCACCACGTCGTACAGCATGCTCGTACTCTTCCAAAACCATGACACCAGCACCATCACCCAGCACAAAGCCATCCCGATCTTTATCCCAGGGACGGCTGGCGGCTTCAGGCTGATCATTTCTTGTAGACAGGGCTCTGGCCGCGGCAAATCCGGTCATACCCAGTGCCGAAGAGGCTTTTTCGGCACCACCGGCGACCATAACGTCAGCATCACCGTAGGCAATGGTTCTGGCGGCCAGGGCCAGAGCATGACTGCCCGTTGCACAGGCAGTAGAAGTTGCAAAGTTAGGCCCCTGCAGATTGTAGTGCATGGACAACCAGCCAGCCGCCATATTGATGATTGCCGCCGGTATGAAGAAGGGTGATATACGACGAGGACCGCATTTATGAAGCGTATCATAGTTTTGCTCAATAGACGTTATGCCACCAATACCGGAACCAATGACAACACCATAGCGACCGACATTATCGCCTCTCAGCAAATCACTCCCATCCAGCCCCGCATCTTTCATCGCCTCAATGGAAGCCGCCAGTGCATACTGGATAAAAACATCCATTTTCCGGGCGTCTTTAGGATTGAAGTAGTCACCTGCCTCAAAGCCTTTTACTACCCCACAGATACTGACACTGAATTTCTCAGCATCCAGATGATCGATAGTTTCAACACCACTGCGACCAGCCAGTACAGACTGCCAGCTCTGATCAACTCCCAGACCTACCGGAGATAAAGCCCCTAGCCCGGTTACCACTACTCTTCTATGCGACAAAACAATTCACTCCTGCATCAGATCTTCTGACTTTATTTTTTGTGCCCGGGCCTCAGGGGCGCTGATAATTAATCATGAAGCTCAGCCGTCTCACGAGTCATAAAATAGTTATGGCCACAGGTTTACAAAAAATCATGCTAAATGATCATGTAAAAATGATGACATTAATCTTTATGTGAGTGTGTTATGTCCCGACCATGTTTCTCACAGTAAAAATACAAAAGCCGCACGCAATTTACTGCGTACGGCTTTTTCAGGATACAGCTATTCGCATGCAGCCCGGACAGAATCAGGAATGAGCAACAACGTAGTCGATTGCTTCCTGAACTGTGGTGATCTTTTCAGCTTCTTCGTCTGGAATCTCAGTTTCAAACTCTTCTTCCAGAGCCATTACCAGCTCAACGGTGTCCAGAGAGTCCGCGCCGAGGTCCTCTACGAATGACGCACTGTTGGTGACTTCCTCTGCTTTTACGCCAAGCTGTTCGCAAACGATCTTTTTGACGCGCTCTTCAATGGTACTCATACCTGGTTGTGCTCCTATGGATATTCGGGTGCAGAAGGGCGATTTGAAGACCACCCTATCTGCGGTCAATTACTATATATAAACGCTTGCGGTAATTTCAAGGACAGGCCCATTATATTACCGAAAATTTCATCTTTAATCAGAGGGTTTTTGACACGTATCAAGTGCCAATAACATTGCACGACCTCTAACCCATGTACATCCCGCCATTCACGTGAATGGTTTCTCCGGTAATGTAACCGGCTGCATCACTGGCCAGAAAAGCCACCACTCCAGAAATTTCTTCGGGCTGTCCGAGACGGGCCATTGGCACCTGTGACTGCAAAAAGGTTCTGTGTTCTTCCGGTAACTCACGGGTCATATCGGTATCGATAAAGCCTGGTGCCACTGTATTCACAGAGATCTGACGGGAGCCAACCTCTCTGGCAAGAGAGCGACTGAAGCCTTCTATACCCGCCTTGGCCGCCGCATAATTCGATTGCCCCTGATTGCCCATGGAGCCGACCACGGAGCTGATATTGATAATGCGCCCCCAGCGAGCCTTGGTCATACCTCTCAACACTGCCTTACTCATTCTGTATATAGAACTCAGGTTGGTATTAATGACAGCATCCCATTCATCATCCTTCATTCTCATCAGTATGTTGTCACGGGTAATACCAGCATTGTTCACCAGAATCCGGGGGGCGCCAAATTCAGATGTCACGGATTTGACCACTTCAGAACAATTGCCAGCCACAGAGACGTTCAATACCATACCACAGCCTTTTATTCCTTCCGCCTGCAGCATTTCAGTGATTCTTTCAGCGCCCGACTGTGAAGTAGCAGTACCCACTACAACAGCCCCCTGCTTGCCCAGATCAACGGCAATAGCCTTGCCAATTCCACGACTGGAACCAGTAACCAGAGCTACCTTGCCTTCAAGGTTCGACATAGTTCTATCCTGTTGTTCTTCTGCAAAAGCACTTTCAATAGTCACGATTAAAAGCTGCTTTATCGCTTAATACTGACCTGACCATTCCTCGAAAGAGGATGCCGATTCAAGAGTTGCTATTGGCGACCTGCGAATGATCCGCTTGTTCAGACCCGCAAGTACCTTGCCAGGCCCACACTCAGCAAACCGGGCTACCCCTGCTTCATTCAGATACTGAATCGTCTCTACCCAGCGAACAGGACTATAAAGCTGTCTGACCAGGTTTTCACGAATTTTTTCCGGCTCTGAACATGGCTCTGCAGTAACATTTTGTATCACTGTGATCGAAGGCTCACTAAACTCGATAAGCCCCAGCTCAACAGCCAGTTTCTCTGCCGCCGACTTCATCAGCGCACAGTGAGAAGGCACACTCACAGGTAAGGGCATCGCTTTTCTGGCACCTGCCTCTTCAGCCAGCTCAACCGCACGGGCCACTGCTTCTTTTTCACCGGCAATAACAACCTGACCGGGCGAGTTAAAGTTAACCGCTTCAACCACATCTCCCCGGGCAGCATCCAGACAGAGTGAGATCACCTGCTGATCGTCAAGACCGAGAATGGCAGCCATGGCACCACTACCTGCGGGAACAGCCTCTTGCATGAAGAGACCACGCTGGCGAACCACCCGTACGGCATCAGAAAACTTCATCGCCCCCGAGCACACAAGTGCCGAGTACTCACCCAGACTGTGACCCGCCATAAAGGCAGGCTGCTCACCATCCTTCTCAAGCCAGAGACGCCACAACGCCACGCTGGCGGTGAGCACTGCTGGCTGGGTATTTTCCGTCTTATTGAGTTCTTCCCCCGGCCCTGCAATGGTCAACTTGAGCAAATCAAACCCAAGCACCTCAGCAGCTTCAGTGAAGGCCTGAACGACAACGGGATGGTCGATATGGTCTGCAAGCATGCCCACCGACTGGGATCCCTGCCCCGGAAAAACAAATGCAAGTAAATCCGTCATTGCTTTGGGTCTAGTCCTGATATAGCCAATCGTTGAGAGAAGCCTGCCTTTTATAGCTATTCACTTCTCCCGAAAAATCCAGGCAATTATAGAAAAAGTCGAACCCAAGGTTGGTAAATTTATGTTTCCAACTGAAACAACTATGAACGCAAAGGTATAAAGCCATGACATAGCTTCAAACGCGAGACCTCCACCAAACCAGACAGAGAGATGGGTGCAGGGCTTGCGCAGAGCAAGCCTGTGAACTACCTTCTTTCTGATTCTTGTAGACCTTTCTTTGCACCCGGGAAGTTCAATCAACATCCGGAAACCACCCCGTCGCCCAGATCATTGCGTCCTTTAGATTGGTTCAGAGAAGCTTAACTGTTTGCATATGCATCGGATGACCAGACATAAATCATCAGGAGAATGACTGGAATGAAATATCTGAAGGGCTTTGCCGGAGAGTTCATAGGCACCTTTATCCTGGTTTTATTTGGCTGTGGCTCAGTGGCAGTAACAGTATTGTTTTCTGCCCATGCCGGACTCTTCCAGGTAGCTATGGTCTGGGGTCTGGCAGTAACACTGGCAATTTACGCCACCCGACGCCTTTCCTGTGCTCACCTCAATCCAGCAGTGAGCATTGCTATGGTGGTCAGTCGTCGGATGCCTGCAACATTACTACCCTGCTACCTCGCAGCCCAGTTTGCCGGTGCATTTGTGGCCGCCGCCCTGGTTTACCTGCTCTTCTCCAGCTCAATCATGCAGTATGAGCTAGTCCATGGCATTATCCGCGGCAACGAATCATCCATAGCAAGTGCAATGATGTTTGGTGAGTATTACCCCAATCCGATGGCAGGACAGATCGCCTCAGTTTCCACGGCCAATGCTTTTTTTGCCGAGTGCACCGGCACATTCACCCTGGTCTTTATGATTCTGGCCCTGACCGAAACCTGCAACACCGGGCGACCGGATCAGGCATTGACCCCATTGTTTATCGGTTTAACGGTTACCGCCATTATTTCAATTATTGCGCCTCTGACCCAGGCGGGACTCAACCCGGCCAGAGATTTATCCCCCCGACTGCTGGCGTCGATGTTCGGCTGGGCGAGCGCGGCGTTTCCTGATAATCATTATGGTTTTTTGACGGTGTATGTCCTGGGCCCGATTATCGGTGGCATCATGGCCGCTTTATGTTTCATAGGTGTTGTTGAACCATTAATGAAGGACACAACAGCTTTAGAACATGACAGAATTAGCAAAACAACAACACCGGGCAAATAACTAACATCACCACATACGACTTCTGTCGGGTTGCCTGATTTCCCTCAGAGACCGGAATGACCTGACCAGACAACGAGGTCATTAATGGTATATGGAAAGGATAGCCAGACAGCCCGGTTTTGTTAGAGCAACCGCTCTTCAACCTCTTGAGCGATTCTGGCGGGAACGTCATTTTGCGCCTCCTTCACCGCCTGACAAATGGCCCGATAAAAACCCTCTTCATCGGCCCCTCCGTGACTCTTGATCACAACCCCCTGCAAACCAAGCAAACTCGCTCCATTATGCAACACCGGATCAACCTTGCGATTAAATTCTTTCAGCAGCGGTGAAATCAAAAAATAAAGAAACTTGTTCAACAGAGAACGCCGAAAAACAGACCTCAAGCCACTACGCATCAAGTTCGCAACCCCCTCTCCCGTTTTTAGGGCCACATTACCAACAAAGCCATCGCAGACAATCACATCAGCCCGACCACTGACAATATCATGCCCTTCTACAAAGCCGATATAATCCAGCCCCTGCTGTACCTCAAGCTTTTCCAGGAGCAGATGATGAGCCAGCCTGACCTGCTCATTCCCCTTCATTTCTTCGGTACCAATATTCAGCAGAGCCACTTTCGGGGATTCTACACCGTACACCGATGAAGCCAACTGAGCCCCCATAATGGCAAACTGGTAGAGATGCATCGATGTACAATCAACATTCGCCCCCATATCCATCAACAGGGCACTGCCATCGTACGTAGGCACAGAAGCCGCTATGGCCGGACGATCAATACCAGCAAAGGTTTTTAGTACATAACGCCCCATCGCCATGAGAGCTCCGGTATTACCTGCACTTACACAGGCTTGCGCCGTACTCTTCGAGACCAGCTCAAGTACTTTCCACATCGAGGAATCTTTTTTTCCACGGAGTGCCAGTGAAGGCTTGTCGTGCATGGTAACGGTTTTTTCAGCGTGAATCAGGGTAAAGCGCGACCGATCAGAGAAGTCGGTATCGGAAAGATAATCTTCAATGAGCTGCCTGTCACCGACAAGCAGAAGATGAAGAGAAGAATAATGCTCGAGCGCTCTGAGAGCCGCCCGTATACGAGAACGGGGACCATCGTCCCCGCTCATTACATCAAGCGCAACCGTTAGTTGTGAACCAGCGTTTGCACCTGATGTCATTTTATTTCATGCCTCCGGGAGACAGCAAAGCAATCACTGTACTCATTCCTTAGGGCAAGCATACCTGAGAACTTAGTCTTCGCCGGTTTCAACCACTTTCTTGCCACGGTAGAAACCTTCAGCAGAAACGTGGTGACGACGATGAGTTTCGCCGGAAGCTACCTCCACAGACAGCTGAGCAGAAGTCAGACTATCGTGGGAACGGCGCATATTACGCTTGGAACGGGTTTTACGGTTTTGCTGAACAGCCATGTGTCAACTCTCCTGGGTCGTAGTATCTGTTTTCAATTTGGCCAGAACGCTGAAAGGGTTACTGTTCTTGCGCTCTTCATCTGCCTCAATGGCAGCAGCCTGAGCCTCTTCTTCAGACTCAGTAGTAAAGTATTGCTGAGCTGAACAGTCCTCAGGCGGATGATAGGCCACCAGCGGAAGTGCCAGAATCAGCTCTTCCTCGAGAATAGGCAATAATTCTACCGGTTCATCACCGTACATCAACGGTTCAAAGTCTTCCGGCAGGGCTTTGGCCTGCTCGTCGGTCAGCACCCCCATCAAATGGAGATCAGCTCGCACAGGCAGCCTGGCCACATCCAGACAGCGCTGGCAGATCATGCTCAGTTCTGCCTCAACATGCCCTTCCAGCACAACCCGGTTGTTTTCACTCAATGAAAAGCGAAGATCAACCTGAACTTCGCCCCTGTCATCAACCAGACTGTCTACCAGCCGACTAAACTGACTCAATGCCAGGGAGCCTTGAAACTGCCTGCCTTGACGCGCGAATTTACGCGGATCAAAGGCTTTGGGTAATTGTCCGATAGCCATGAGTCACGGGGTTCACGGGTTGGTTGTCATAAGCGCGCAATAATAGGGGCAAGAAAAGTCTCTGTCAAAGGGTTTAACCGCATTAAGCTGTTTAACGTTCAGACCTGCAACCAACGGACTACAAAGCAACAATAACAATATGTAATTTCCGTTTATGCACACTTTTTTCTGAACTTTTGAGTCAATCCACATGATTGCCTGATATTCCAAACACAAAAGCTCTACCCGGAAAAGCTGAATCATCCTGCACCGACCAAAATTCAGACTGTTGAACCTGCGTTAATTGTCTATTGGATAAATCTTCTGATTCAGATAATCATATATTTGATGGAGTGTTGAGTAAGGGCGCGTCCAATGATCCCAACCTGTTTTACTTAATGTTTCGTCTACTGGAGTCCCATTATCAACAAATCTGGCATAGCTATTAGCCAAGGCGAATAAAGATGCGACTAACCCCACTTTAAGCATCCTGCCTGAGTGGGTGCTGCCATTGGCATCTGTTAGAATTAATCCTTTGCTGGCAACGGTCAGAATTCCACCCATGATGAGCATTACGGATGTGCTAATCAAGACTCCCGTCCCGATAGCGGCTCTGGCGCTCAGTTCGGTTTCGGTGGTTTTTAGCTGAACGGCTTTGACAACGAAAGTGGCTCTACTTACTACTCCGATAAAGTTTCCGAATAAAGCTCCTAATGAGAATGCACTTCCGATTGCCATGCTTTCGTTTAGAATCATGGCTACATATTCGAATGCAACATCGAATGCGATTAAGACTACGACTAAGGCAATCGATAAGTTACTTGCAAGTAAAGCTTTGTTAAATCCATGAAAAAGAGTAGATGGAGCAAAAATAATAAGGTCAGATATAATGCGGGTAGAGATATATAAAATTGATAAGAAAGTAATACAACTTAAAGTTCTTTTAAAAATATCAAGGCTATTGAATTTCAAAAATCCATATACACTGAGTCCTAAAAAGGCGTTGATTGACGTCAACTTAGTAAACACTTCAAAAAATTCATAATCGACATAAACACCCTCTGTTTTAATGTTAGCGATATCAATAGTAAATTTAGACAGTACATCTATTATGGTACCTGTCATAGATTTAACGATAAGATGCAGAAAAATCACGGACTCTATGGCTATTTCTCCATCACTGATCGATAATCCACACAAGACATTGGATAGAAGTCCACTCGTTGATAAAATTCTTTCCAAAACCGGTTTTTTTGGCCATGAACTGTAGGTTTCTTTGAAGACAATTGAACCAACTGTCATCAACGATGTTATCTCAAGTAACTCGCGGGAGTTTTCGGTTAACGGTAACCGGGGATGTAATTTATACCTGATCAGACTTAAAGACCAATAGTTCACTTCAAACTTCAGAATGGTAGATAAAAAAAAAGGAGTAGCTTTTGGCCAGCTCATCACCTGAATTAAAAAGGATATCGTTGGTGTTATTGCGCCGTAGAAAATCAAAATCTTCTTTTTGATAACTGCTAGCAATTCTCGGCAAGAACAGCATTATTATCACTAATAGTTGCACCAGAAAAAAACAATTAACTCTTCTCATAGATGGATTCCCTCGATACCGGCAATGAATTTACATAATCACCAGTACCGATGCAAAACACTTTGAAAGCCAGCACCTCACCTATGTAAATGACGGTGTTGGCCGTTTAACCGGCAGTTAAGTAATGAATGACATCAACAGCCTCTGCCGGGATATTTCAAGGATAGACCGTAGGGTTGCAGATGCAGCTTTATGATGAGCCTTTGTCAGTGCCAGCACCTATAGCAACGATGCTTATCCTGGGTGGCTGACTGAGAATAGTGTCCATCCAGGCGACCCCGTCCAGACAACCCCGAAGCGAGGACGCTATTCCCAGTCAGGCTCCAGAGGATAGGTCATCTGAATCAGATAATCATATATTTGATGGAGTGTTAAATAAGGGCGCGTCCAATGACCCCAACCTATTTTACTCAATGTTTCGTCTACTGGAGTGCCATTATCAACAAATTTGGCATAGCTATTGATCAGGGCGAACAGCGATGCGACCAGCCCTATTTTCAGTACTGTAACTGAGTGGGCGTTTTCATTGCCATCTGTTGACACTAATCCGTTGATGGATACAGCCAGAGCTCCACCCATGATGAGCATTGCGGATACGCCGACCAGGACTCCCATCCCGATTATGGCTCGAAGACTCAGTGCGGTTTCGCTTGTGTCTAGCTCATTAGCGGCTTCAAAAAAGAAAGCGCCTCTGCTCAATGCTCCGATTATGTTTCCGGCAAAAGCACCCAAGAAGGCTGAGCATCCGATTTCCACGCTTTCGTTTTGGGTTATGACTCTATATTCGAGTGCAACATCGAATGTGATTACGACTACAACCAAGGCAATTGATAAGTTACTTGTCAGGAAAGCTTTGTTAAAGTTGTAAAGAAGAGTAGATGAAGCAAAGATAGAGTCAGATATTGTGTGGGTAGACACATATAAAATTGATAAGAAAGCAATACAACTTAAAGTTCTTTTAAAAGCATCAGGATTATTGAATTTCAAAAATTCATATACATTGAGCCCTAACAAGACGTTGATTGACATCAACTTAAGAAACACTTCAAAAAATTCATAATGAGCACAAATATTCTCTATTTTAATATTAGCGATATCAATAGTAAATTTAGACAACATATCTATTATGGTACCCGTCATAGCTTGAACAATAAGATGCAGAAAAATCAGGGATTCTACGGTTATCTCTCTTTCAATGATCGCTGTTCCCCATATGACAGTGGATAGAATACCACTCGTTGATAAAAGTCTTTCCAAAACTGGTTGTTTTGGCCATGAGCTGTAGGTTTCTTTGAGGGCAATTGAACCAACTGTCATCAACGATGCCATCTCAATTAACTCGCGAGAGTTTCGATTTAACGGTGATTGGGGATATAATTTATACCTGATCAGACTTAAAGACCAATAGTTCACTTCAAATTTTAGAATGGTAGATAAAAAAAAAGGAGTAGCTTTTGGCCAGCTCACCACCTGAATTAAAAAGGATATCATTGGTGTTATTGCGACGTAAAAAATCAAAATCTTCTTTTTGGTAACTACTGGCAATTTTCGGCATGAACAATACTGTTATTACAAATAGTTGCACTAGAAAAAAATAATTAACTCTTCTCATAGATAGACTCCCCCGATACCGATAATGAATTTACATGACCATTAATAACAACAATGTAAAACCCTTTGAAAGCCAGCACCTCACCGATATGAATGACGGTGGCAACCCTGTGACCGACAATCAAGCAGTGGATGACAACACCACAGCCTCTGCCGGGACATTTCAAGGATAGGTCATACGCGTCGAGATGCAGCTCTGAAAAAAGCTCTTATCGGTATCAGGCACCGATAACGACGATACTTATCTTAATGGTGACCATTATATATCTACCATAGCCGCCTTTCTGGATCGCAAAACCACCCTGATCAACAAAGCCATCACCTTCCACCAGCAACAAATTGAACGACTAAAAGAGTACAAAGCCACCCTGATCAACAGCGCCGTAACCGACAAAATCAAGGTGACCTGAGGGCGTCAGGCCGCGTCCGATTGGTAGGGAGTGATGCCCAGCTCCCTTTGCTTGAGATGCCAAAGGTCATAGGCATTTTGTATCCGCAGCCAATGGACGGCAGAGGGTTTGCCAAACACTTTTTCCAAACGCAACGCCATTTCTGCGGTAATCGCCCCCCTGCCGTTGATGATTTTGGACAGGGTCTTCCGGCTGACGTGCAGGTGTTCAGCCGCTTGGGTAACAGAAAGTCCAAGCGGCTTCAGCAGATCTTCACCCAGAATTTCACCGGGGTGAGCGGGGTTGTACATTGGCATCAGTGGTAATCCTCATAGTTAACTATTTCGACACCGGCCTGAGTCAGTCGGAAGGTAACTCGCCAGTTGCCACTGACGGTGACCGACCAGATACCCTGCCGTTCTCCTTTTAGCTGGTGCAGACGGTAGCCGGGAAAATCCATTTCAGAAATATGCTCCAATTCTTCCAGGTTGGTGAGAAGGCGCTGTAATTTTCTGGCATGTTGCGCCTGTATTCCAGAGGTTTTACCGGTACGATAGAACCGCTCCAACCCTTTGTGCAGAAAACTGATTATCATAGCTGAAGTGTAACCCCTAAGGTTCCAGTGTCAATTGAGAGATGATTATGGTCAGCCAAACCAATGAGCAGGCACTTGAGGCCGCCATCGA
>NZ_JAHHPN010000743.1:0-1281 GCF_024606325.1 Endozoicomonas sp. ONNA1 | reverse complement strand
TGTGTTGAATCTAAACACCGGTGAACCTCACCAGGATACATTTTTTCCCGATCAGACGTTTTATCGTGCCTGTTTTGAAGGGGATTTGGCTCAGGTAAACACATCTCTGGAAGAAGGAGTCAATGTCAATGTCCATAACATTACGTATGACGATTACACTGCCTTAATGATGGCATCCTTCGGGGGGCACAAGACGGTCGTCGAATGCCTGATCAGCGCCGGGGCGAATCTCAACGCCGTCTGTAAGTACGGTGCCACCTCAATGTTCATGGCTGCCCAAGAAAATAACACCGACTGCCTGCAAGCCCTGATCGAAGCCGGAGCGGATGTCAACGCCGCCGATCCGGATGGCGCCACCCCGCTGTCCATAGCAGCCGAGATGGGCAATACCGAATGCGTGAAAGCCCTGATCAGGGCCGGGGCCAATCTCAACGCCGCCTTGTCGGATGGCAGAACCCCGCTGTGCATCGCAGCAGAGATGAGCAATACCGAATGCGTGAAAGCCCTGATCGAAGCCAGGGCGGATCTCAACACCCGGACTAAGGGTGGTGCCACCGCGCTATTCATCGCTGCTGCGAGAGGCCATACCGAATGCGTGAAAGCCCTGATCGAAGCCAGGGCGGATCTCAATGCCCGGCCTGAGGATGACGTTACCCCGCTGTACATCGCTGCACAGAATGGCCATACCGACTGCGTGAAAGCCCTGACCGAAGCCAGGGCAGATCTCAACACCCGGACTAAGGATGGCGCGACCGCGCTGTTCATCGCTGCAGAGAATGGCCATACCGACTGCGTGAAAGCCCTGATCGAAGCCAAGGCAGATCTCAACGCTGCCTTGTCGGATGGCACCACACCGCTGATCATCGCTGCTGCTAAAGGCCATACCGACTGTGTGAAAGCCCTGGCCGAAGCCAGGGCGGATCTCAACGCCCGGATTGAGAACGGCGCCACCTCGCTGTTTATCGCTGCACAGAATGGCCATACCGGCTGCGTGAAAGCCCTGATCAAAGCCAGGGCAGATCTCAACGCGCGGGCTGAGAATGACACCACCCCGCTGTTCATCGCTGCACAGAATGGCCATAGCAACTGCGTTAAAGCCCTGATAGAAGCCAGGGCAGATCTCAACGCTGCCTTGTCTGATGGCACCACACCGCTGATCATCGCTGCTGCGAAAGGCCGTATCGACTGCGTGAAAGCCCTGATCGAAGCCAGGGCGGATCTCAACGTCCAGACTAAGGGTGGCACCACCTCGCTGATCATCGCTGCTGCGAAAGGCCGTAC
>NZ_JAHHPN010000742.1:0-1516 GCF_024606325.1 Endozoicomonas sp. ONNA1 | reverse complement strand
AAATGACATGGCGCACCCGACCACGCCCCAATCAACCATACGATGTTCTGGTTTCAACCTTTACCCAGCAAATTAAAGTAAGCTTTATTGAGCAAACACCTGAACGGGAAACCTTGCCCAGCGATCAGCTGGCCACCCTCGCTTTTCATAAATACCAGGGAGCCTATGCCCTGATGATGGAAACCCCCTTTGTTCGCAGTCAGTTGTCGCGGCTGGCAACAGGATCGGTGCAACAGTTTGTACCGACCACCATGATTCGCAAACTGGTACTACCCCCTATTGAGCAGCACCCCGAACAAGCCCAACGCTGGCATCGCTTACTGGTTAAAAGCACGACAAAGGCCGCCAGAGCCCGACAGCAAATGGCGGAATTAACCCCAGCTTTACAACAGATTTTTGATCAGGCCCACGCCTGGCAGGGAGGCAAGTCATGAACCCGATTCATTCAGGGCTGGATAACATTAAAAGAAACCTCAGCCAGAGCGCACAGACACTGGAACAACTCTGGCAGGGCTATCAGCAACTCTGGCAGCAAGCTGGCTGGGATCAGGGACAACTGCGACTGTGGTTAAGCGCCCTACCCGATATCAGTATCCAGAACAGCGACAGTGACAACCCTGAATACAGCTTTGCGAGTAACCAAGCACAGGGCGACGATCTGGGCAGCCTGATTCTACAGACTGTCGATAATCTGGGCGGACGCGTTCAAATCAATGCTCTGCTTCAAAAACTGCCAGTTGAAATGGTGACTATTGAACAAATCAAAGTTGCCGTAAACCAACACCCTGAATTAAGCCTGATGGGACCTTTTGTCCGCAGGCACTGAAAACACGTTTGCATTATTTAACGACGAATACCGTACAGTTAAACAGGAACAACCTATGTCTGACCAGACAGCGACAGAATTCAACGCCCAGTATCTTCTGAGCGAATATCGCCAGAAGCAATACGACCGCAGCGATGATCTGCCAAAAACTCACGACTTTGCCCAGGCCGCCAGAGTCTGGGGCGAACACCAAGGTAACGATACACCGCATATCTTGCTGATCGCCCTGAACGAAGGGCACTGGGATTACTCCGAACCCACCAGACTGGAAGAACTGGCTATTGAACTCTGCGCCAGCATTCCGGGAGACTGGCCCGTATTTGCCCATCTGCACGACACCGCCACCCACAAAAATGTTTATTTCAGCCTGTTTGGCAAACAAGGCACCCATTCCGTTGATGAAATTCCTTCTGTGGAACTGATGCGGGAACATCGGCGACTGGATGAAGACCCGACCTTTCGCTGGTCCATGAAAACCTACACGACACTGATGCACCGACTGGATGATTTCCACGAGCAGGTGTACCAGACCGTTAAAGATAAGGTGTCCGATAAAAACGACATTATTGAAGAAGTGGCCAAGCTGCTGTTTCTGGAATCCTTCCGTCTGCATCACGGCGAAAACCTCACTTTTCCCTATAAAGGTCAGCAGCTGAATTTCCGTGAAGTCTTCAACTATCACTACGTGAC
>NZ_JAHHPN010000065.1:0-1482 GCF_024606325.1 Endozoicomonas sp. ONNA1 | reverse complement strand
ACCTTGAAAGGAATGGAGCGCATGGGCATCAGTGTGCAGAAATTGACGCGGCCTGAAAGGAATTTCTGGCTGCTCCTTTCACTGGTGAGCCGTTCTGTCAGGTAATCCAGCAAAACGGGTCGCGATAGTCGGTTGGTATAGCCTGCATCACGAACTTGCTCTGTCAGGTGTTCCAGTGAGCTTCTGACCAGTTTCAGTGCGTACTCATCTTCTTCGTCGGTTGCAAAGAAGTTTTCGAGTATCTGGTTGATAAAGAGAGTCCAGCTTTCAATGGATCGGGATTGGTTGAGTTGCAGAATGAGTTCAGAGGCTGCTTCAACAAAGGCCGCCAGTTGACCGCTCAGAACCGCATTCATTCCCTGAGAGGAATCCATTGGTAGTATACCCGAGAAAAGACCGGAATCTTCCGGAAGCGCATAACCCAGCAGCATGCGCTTAAGGCCAAAGAGCCAGGAGTTGCTCTCTCTTGGGGGGACGCCAAAGCCACTCTGGTGTTCAGGGCTTAATCCCCAGCGAATGCCTGACTCATTGATCCATCGGCGCAGGAGTTCAAAGCCCTTTTCATCAATCTGGAAGCGTCTCTGAATAGCTGGAATTTCCAACAGTTCCAGCATGTCCTGAGCACTACAGCGTTGATTGTCCAAATCAAGCAGTTCCAGCAAGCCTTTCAGTAGAGGAAATTCCTGACGGGCACTTCGATCTGAAATAGCAAAGGGGATGTATCGTGGATCGTTGTGATGTTCCGGCAGGCCACCAAAAACAGCCCGAATCCATGGGCTGTACTGATCGACGTCAGGCAGCATGACAACAACATCTCTGGGCGTGAGATCAGGATTCAGCTCAAACAGTCTGAGTAGTTGGTCATGCAGAACTTCCAATTCTCTGAGCGCGCTGTGGCAGTCATGGAAAACCAGAGATGGATCGTCAGAGGCAATAGTGACCGGACTTTCCATACTTCTGTCGGTCAGATTCAGGATATCTTTTTGAATCCGGTGCAGCAGGGAGTCTTCCTGACCATCCACAAAGGCAGTGATTTCTGTGGCATCCAAATCATGTAGCTGGTGCATATAATCTCTGCCCAGCTTACCCATTGAGGCTAACAGAGCGTTACTTTGCTCATCAACCAGAGACTCGAAAAGGTCGGTCTGTTGTGAGGAGCCATCACCGGCTTGAGTCGTCGACTGGCTGGCGTGTTTATTAAAGAGCCGTGCAGCCAGTTTAGCCAGATATTTAGGGTCTTTCTCGTCTCCCCAATAGTATTGGCAGGGGTTGCAGACCATTAGATGGACATCGGTTTGCTGACCCAGTGCTTTCAGGGTTCTCACAAAATGCGGGGGGAGTGCAGAAATCCCAAAAACAAACAATCTGCGGGGCAACGACCGTTTATCAAGAGGTTGTTGATGAGAGTTATTCTCCAATGCACTCAGAAAACGGTGATGCATATTGGCCCGGTGCCAGTGAGGCTGGCCGGCTTCGGATGTT
>NZ_JAHHPN010000741.1:0-1159 GCF_024606325.1 Endozoicomonas sp. ONNA1 | reverse complement strand
TATTTCATGAGTAAGCTAACTGGCATATATGATGCGAGTCAGCAATGGAAAGTGGATCATAAACTCGCTGATATTCTGCTCTTAACCATCTGTGCGATCATTTCGTGTTGTGAGGCTGGGAAGTAATTGAAAACTTTGGCAATGAAAAATTGGATTGGTTAAAAAGATATGGTGAATTTGAATACTGAATTCCTTCACATCATACAATTTTCAGGCTAAAAGCAATTCCAGAAATGCTTTATTGAGAGGGTGCAAGCCTACCACCATGCAACCAATGCTGAGATCATTGCAGTTGATGGAAAACAACAAGAGGATCTTACGATAAAGGCAAGGGCAGGGTAAAATCTAGAAAGCCTCTGCTATCACAGAGATTCAGCGGCATATATGGCCTACGATTTAATGGTTATAAAATCTTCAAAACAAGCCCACTTAAGGCTTCAAAAACATTAGTCATTTTTCTCTTTATTAGCAAATAGCTCTTAGGTTAGCAAACGCTATTGCTTTTAGATTTCGAAAAATCCAGGCTTCCATGATTTTTACCTGCGTTACCGAATAAATGTCGGAGCAGTAATTTTCGCAGACTTTAGTGATATTGCAGTCAATCTGTTGAATAATACGATAACCTCCAAAGCAGGTCTGAAGAGAAAATAAAAAAAGCCGTTATGGGCGCAGGCTATCTTTCTGAAGAGCTTGCTAAGCAGGTGGTTTTACGATTTTGTCGAGAGTTTAAATCGAATAAAAGGCTAGTTTTGTAATGTTTAAAATTGATGAGCCGACTGTTTCAATAATTACAGCAGTATTTAACGGTGAACGACATATTGAAGAGACCATACTTAGTGTTATTAACCAAACTTATAAAAATATTGAATATATTATTATTGATGGTGGCTCAACTGATGGAACGGTAGACATAATTAAAAAATATGAAAGAAATATTAAATATTGGATTAGTGAGAAAGATAAAGGTATATCTGATGCATTTAATAAAGGGGTTTTGCAGTCATCAGGTGATTTTTTGAATTTTCAAGGTGACGGTGATGGTTTTTGCAGCAATAATGCTATTGCTGAGGTTATGAATGGAGTGGATTGCCAAAAGGTCATGCTTGTTTCTGCAAGAATAAAAAGAATAGACAAGGAGGGGGGGGTACTTTATTTGTCA
>NZ_JAHHPN010000740.1:0-13380 GCF_024606325.1 Endozoicomonas sp. ONNA1 | reverse complement strand
TGGCGGCATAGCCGGGAGAAATAGCCTCTGTCAACTCATCCCTGGACGGGTTACACTGACTGAAAGGTAAGCTCAAAATCCGTATCAGTTATCAGAAAAAAATAATCACTATGTCAGGAGAAGAACGATGAGCCGTGGAAAGGGTGGTATGTCAGGTATTTTGTCTTTGACGATCAAAGACACTTCTTCTCTCTATTCATCCTATATGCCTTTTATAACCGGTGGAGGGTTGTTTATTCCGACGTCAAAGCGTTACTCACTGGGGGACGAAGTTTTTATTCGTCTGACTCTGATGGATGAAGCGGATAAATTACCTGTTCCCGGGAAGGTGGTCTGGATCACACCCCAGGGCTCTGCCCGAATGGCCGGGATAGGTGTTCAGTTTACCGATGCGACAGATACAGTCAGAACCAAAATAGAGATGTATCTGGCTGCGGCGCTCAAGTCCGATCGCGAGACCAGTACTATGTAAAGCTCATGTAAGGTTCTGTCCTCAAGCAGTCTCGCTGCTTGAGGTTGTAAGTTCCTGGTCAGGTATTTATTCACCCGTTATTTGATTCTTGGTGACCTGACCTGGGGCTGGGACTGGGATACTGGCTTTGAGTTGTTATTACAGAAAGAAGCATGATTACTGATTCGGTTGGCGGCCTTACAGGGTGATTGCGCAGAATGGAGTAATGCACAGGAGAGCGGTTTGAGCCCAATTCTGCCTGGCGCTTGAGGTAAGAGGGACGCGCATGAGGTATTATGGGGAGTCATTTTGTCTGAATACTATTGAACTAATTACGACTGAATATGTTGATTGATTCACATTGCCATCTCGACCGTCTCAAGCTCGACAGCTATGACGGTGATCTGGACGCAGCACTTGACGCAGCAAGACAGGCGGGGGTTGAAAGAATGCTTTGCGCGGGCATTGATCTTGAGCATGCAGATGCTGTGGTTGATCTGGCAGATAAATATCAGGATGTGTATGCCTCGGTTGGAATACATCCTCTCGAAAAAGAAGCAGCCGAGCCAGATCTGCAAACCCTCCTGCATTATGCGGCTCACCCAAAGGTGATTGCCATAGGTGAGAGTGGTCTTGATTATTATTATTCGGCTGACAATAAAGAAAGGCAGCAGGAGCGGTTCAGAATTCATTTGCAGGCGGCTGAAAAGTCAGAACTTCCCATTATTGTTCACACCAGGGACGCAAGGGAGGATACCCTTGAGTTGATACGCCGGCATGGCGATCTGGACAAAGCGGGTGTGTTGCACTGCTTCACAGAGAGCTGGGAGATGGCGAAAGAGGCGATGGAGCTGAACTACTTCATCTCTGTTTCCGGCATAGTCACGTTCAGGAATGCGACTGAATTAAAAGAGGTCGTTAAGAAGTTACCACTGGAGCGGCTTTTGATTGAAACCGACTCTCCTTATTTGGCACCGGTTCCTCATCGAGGCAGGCCGAATGAGCCTCGCTATCTGCCTGAGGTAGCAAAATGCGTGGCTGACCTGAAAGGTATCTCGCCAGAAAAGCTGGCTGAGATCACGTCTGCAAACTTCTTCCGACTGTTTCCCAAAGCGGCTTCCTGTTGAAGCAGGGAGCGTTCGTTGACAATTCGGACTGTTGATGACGATCCATTATTCGATATTTACCGAGTCGATAGCCACTTTGAATATAATAGTGACTTCTTTCTATATTAAGGGATTACACGATCATTCGCCTATGGCATATCCAGAAGACTGTCTTTATAATTGCGCCACCATTTTTTTCTATGGTGAGCCGTAGTGGCCACGTAACGATGGATTGATGTGAGATTGTACTCAGGTCTCAGGTAGATCCCTCCAGGACTTGTTTTTGAAAGCATAAGTCCCGGAGAGGGCTGGGCAGTATGAGGCTTGGGGACGTTTATCGTCAGTTTGCTTGAATCAGAATATTTACAAATGGGACTCATTTCAGCGGGGTGCGGTCTCTTTGTTGTGCGTTTGATTGAAGTGGAGATCATAGCTTTAGTTCTGACTTCCTGTTGGAAAAAAAAGCTGGGTATTCAGGGTTGTATTGGTCAGCTGTCGGTTATCACCGGAGAGGCGGGTTTATTCCGGACCTGAAAATTGATTGATTAGGCGAAAGGTATGATCAAAATCAAACAGGGGCTGGATCTTCCGATTACAGGAGCGCCTGATCAAAGCATAGCGGATGGTAGGGCAGTTCGCTCTGTCGCCGTGATTGGCTTTGATTATGTGGGTATGAAACCTACTATGGCTGTTGCTGTCGGGGATCGAGTTAAAAAAGGGCAAGAGCTCTTTACCGATAAGAAAACACCGGGTGTGCGCTACACTGCGCCCGCTGCCGGTGTGATTGCTGCGATTAATCGTGGTGAAAAGCGGGTGCTTCAGTCAGTTGTCATTGATGTCGATGGTGACGATGAAGTCACTTTTACTGAGCACAAGCCTGAAGCACTGTCGTCTCTGACTGCTGATCAGGTAGAAGCCCAGCTGAACGGCTCTGGATTATGGACTGCTCTGCGCACCCGCCCCTTCAGCAAAGTGCCTGCCCTGGGTTCCCGGCCGGTCTCCATTTTTGTGACTGCTATCGATACTAATCCTCTGTCAGCTAATCCTGAAGTCATCATCAGTGAACATGCTGAAGCGTTTGAACAGGGCATCAACATCCTGGGCAAGCTCAGTGGTGGCAAAATCTTCCTGTGTAAAGCACCCGGTGCCCGTATTCCTGCCGGTATCGCCACTGCAGAAGAGTTTGACGGGCCTCATCCAGCTGGACAGCCCAGTACCCATATTCACTTTCTGGATCCGGTAAGTGCTCAAAAAATCGTTTGGCAGATCAACTACCAGGACGTCATTGCCGTGGGCAAGCTGTTCACCACCGGTAAACTCTTTACTGATCGTGTTGTTGCCCTGGCAGGTCCTCAGGTTGAGAAGCCTCGTCTGGTGCGTACACGTTTGGGTGCCAGCACCGATGAGCTGGCAGCAGGTGAACTGAAAGAGGGGGATAACCGTATTATCTCTGGTTCTGTGTTTGGTGGCCGAACTGCTAAAGGCTCCTTTGCGTTCCTGGGTCGATATCACACACAGGTTTCCGTTCTGGAAGAAGGCAACGAGCGTTTGTTCATGGGGTGGGTAAATCCGACCATCAACCGCCACTCTGTCCTGAATGTGCTGACTTCAGGTCTGAGCAAAAGCAAACGTTTCAACTTCACAACCACCACCAACGGCAGTGAACGTGCCATGGTACCAGTGGGTCAGTACGAAAAGGTCATGCCCCTGGATATCCTGGCCACTCAGTTGCTGCGTGCGATTGTGGTGGGTGATACGGAAATGGCCCAGAAACTGGGTGCCCTGGAACTGGAAGAAGACGATCTGGCACTGTGCACTTACGTGTGTGCCGGTAAGTATGAATACGGTCCCATCCTGCGCGACAACCTGACCCGTATCGAGCTGGAGGGCTGAGAAATGGCTTTGAGAAAACTCCTTAACTCCCTCGAGCCCCACTTTGTCAAAGGTGGCAAGCACGAGAAGTGGTATGCACTGTATGAAGCAGTAGATACTCTGCTCTATACAGCCCCTAACAAGACTCATAATACCGCTCACGTTCGCGATGCGATCGACCTGAAGCGTATGATGGGAATGGTTTGGCTCTGCACCTTCCCGGCCATGTTCTTTGGTATGTGGAATGTCGGCTTCCAGGCGAACACTGCCATTGCGGGTGGTTTGTCTGCTCCTGCTGACTGGCACGGTGCCCTGATCAGCCTGCTGGCGGGTCACGATCCGGCAAGTCTTTGGGATAATTTTATTTATGGTGCTGTTTACTTCCTGCCTATTTATGCCGTTACATTCTTTGTCGGCGGTTTCTGGGAAGTACTTTTTGCCATCGTTCGTGGTCACGAAGTTAACGAAGGTTTCTTTGTTACTTCTGTCCTGTTCGCTCTGATTGTGCCTCCCAGTATTCCGCTGTGGCAGGTCGCCCTCGGTATCTCCTTCGGTGTTGTTATCGGTAAGGAAGTATTCGGTGGTACTGGCAAGAACTTCCTTAACCCGGCTCTGACTGGCCGTGCGTTCCTGTTCTTCGCTTACCCTGCACAGATCTCCGGTGACCTGGTTTGGACTGCTGTAGACGGCTTCTCCGGTGCAACTGCCCTGAGTCTGGCACAGCAGGGTGGTATTGATCAGGTTGTCTCCAATGGTATCACCTGGTTCGACGCTTTCCTGGGTACTATCCAGGGCTCTGTCGGTGAAACCTCTACTCTGGCCATCTTCATCGGTGGTGCTGTGCTGCTGGCAACTCGTATCGCCTCCTGGAGAATTGTTGCCGGTACCATGCTGGGTATGATTGCAACAGCAACCCTGTTCAACATGATTGGTTCCGAGACCAACATGATGTTCACTACTCCATGGTATTGGCACATGGTTATGGGGGGCTTTGCTTTTGGTCTGATCTTTATGACAACCGATCCTGTATCCGCTTCCATGACCAATACCGGTCGCTGGTATTACGGAATGCTGATTGGTGTCATGGTCATCCTGATCCGTACCGTTAACCCCGCTTATCCAGAGGGTATGATGTTGGCCATTCTGTTCGCCAACCTGTTTGCGCCGCTGATTGACCACTTCGTGGTTGAAGCCAACATCAAGCGTAGGGAGGCTCGTGCCTGATGGGTAACGATAGTATCAAGAAGACGTTATTTGTAACGATTCTGCTCTCTCTGGTGTGCTCCATTGTGGTGTCTGCTGCTGCCGTTTTCCTGAAGCCGCAGCAGAACGAGAATGTTGAACTCGACGTTCAGCGCAATATCCTTAGCATTTCTGGTCTGACCAAAGATGCCAAGGCTTTGAGCAACAGTGAAGTGGCCGAACTGTATAAACAGGTTCAGCCGCGTCTGGTCGACTTGAAAACCGGCAAGTTCGTTGATAAAACCCCTGAGGGTCAAACCGCTGCCAACTATGACCAGCGTGTTGCCGCCAAGATTCCCGACGAGTCCCGTGCCCTGAGTGGTGCCGAGGATATTGCCAGCATCAAGCGTCAGGCTGACATTGCCAAGGTCTATATCATTGAGAAAAATGGCAAGCTGGAAACCATTATTCTGCCCGTACACGGCTACGGTCTGTGGTCTACCATGTATGGCTTTATGGCTCTGGATAGTGACCTGAACACCGTCAAGGGTTTCGGTTTCTACGACCAGAAAGAAACGCCGGGACTGGGTGGCGAAGTAGACAACCCGCTCTGGAAGGATAAATGGCCCGGAAAGAAGATCTACGACAGTAAAGGTGTTGTGGAAGCAGGCCTGGTGAAAGGCGGTGCTGATCCCAAGTCTCCTTACAAGGTCGACGGTCTTTCCGGCGCAACTCTGACCAGTAACGGTGTGACCAACCTTATTCATTTCTGGATGGGTAAAGATGGCTTCAAACCGTTCCTTACTAATTTGAAAGCGGGGGATGCATAATGTCTGAGAAGACTAAAGATATCCTGCTGGAACCGGTCGTTAACAACAACCCCATAACCTTGCAGATCCTCGGTATCTGTTCGGCACTGGCGGTGACCACCAGCATGCAGGTTAGCCTGGTTATGGCCATGGCGGTAATCGGCGTAACCGCCTGTTCCAACCTGGCTGTATCCCTGATTCGTAACCACATTCCCAACAGCATTCGTATCATCTGTCAGATGACCGTCATTGCTTCTCTGGTAATTGTGGTGGATCAGATTCTGAAAGCTTACGCTTACGACATCTCCAAGCAGTTGTCTGTATTTGTAGGTCTGATCATCACCAACTGTATCGTGATGGGTCGTGCCGAAGCCTTCGCTATGAAGAACGGTCCCAAGCTATCCTTCCTGGACGGTATTGGTAACGGTTTGGGTTACGGTGCGGTACTGCTTATTGTGGCATTCTTCCGTGAACTGTTCGGTGCCGGTAACCTGTTCGGTGTTGAAATCCTGAAGACTGTCAACAACGGTGGCTGGTATCAGCCTAACGGCCTCATGCTGCTGGCCCCGAGTGCGTTCTTTCTGATCGGTCTGCTGATCTGGGTGATTCGCAGTCGCAAGCCGGATCAGGTTGAAGACAACGAGTTCAAAATGGCTCCTAACACCAAGTTCAGCGAGGCCCACTAAGCCATGGAACATTTCATCTCACTTTTTGTGAAAGCAGTGTTCGTGGAAAACATGGCATTGGCTTTCTTCCTGGGTATGTGTACCTTCCTGGCGGTGTCCAAGCAGGTTAAAACAGCTCTGGGTCTGGGTGTCGCCGTAGTGGCCGTATTGACCATTACTGTCCCCATTAACAACCTGATTTATCAGAACATTCTGAAAGATGGCGCGCTGACCCCCGGTGTCGATCTGAGCTTCCTGGGGCTGATCACCTACATCGGTGTTATCGCGGCTCTGGTTCAGATTCTGGAGATGTTTCTGGATAAGTTTGTACCGTCACTCTACAACGCACTGGGTGTATTCCTGCCGCTGATTACCGTGAACTGCGCCATCATGGGTGCGTCACTGTTCATGGTTGAGCGTGACTACAATCTGGGCGAGTCTGCGGTATATGGATTAGGTGCGGGTGTTGGCTGGGCTCTGGCAATTGCTGCCCTGGCTGGCATCCGTGAAAAGCTGAAGTACAGTGATGTACCTCCGGGCCTGCGCGGCCTGGGTATCACCTTCATTACTGTGGGTCTGATGTCACTGGGCTTTCTGTCATTCTCTGGCGTACAGCTTTAAGGAGGTCGTGTAAATATGGAAAATACCGAAGTCATAGTTTATGGCGTAGTCATGTTTTCCGTCATAGTGCTGACGCTCGTAGCGATCATCCTTGCTGCACGCTCGCGACTGGTTAGCACCGGTGATGTGACCATCAACATTAATGAAGACCCTGAGAAAGCGGTCACTACAGTGGCCGGTGGCAAGCTCTTGACGACTTTGTCAGGTGCGGGTGTCTTCCTGCCATCTGCCTGTGGTGGTGGCGGTACCTGTGCACAGTGCAAGTGTAAAGTACTCGACGGTGGTGGCGAGATGCTGCCTACCGAACGTTCCCACTTCACCAAACGTGAAGAGAAGGAAGGCTGGCGTCTGTCCTGTCAGGTGAACGTTAAGCAGGATATGGAAATCGAAGTTGAAGAAGAACTCTTCGGTGTTAAGAAATGGGAATGTGAAGTTGTTTCCAACGAGAACGTTGCCACTTTCATTAAAGAGCTGGTTCTGAAACTGCCGGAAGGTGAAGACGTTAACTTCCGTGCCGGCGGTTATGTGCAGCTGGAAGCGCCTGCGCACACGGTTGAGTACAAGAACTTCGACATTCAGGATGAGTACCGGGGCGACTGGGACAAGTTTGACCAGTGGAAATACGTTTCCAAGGTCGATGAAGAGACTATTCGAGCCTACTCTATGGCTAACTACCCTGAAGAGAAAGGTATTCTGAAGTTCAATATCCGTATCGCTTCACCGCCTCCCGGGACGGACTTTGAGCCGGGCAAGATGTCTTCTTTCGTCTTCAACCTGAAGCCGGGTGACAAGATGACCGTTTATGGACCCTTCGGTGAATTCTTCGCAAAAGACACCGACAACGAAATGGTCTTTGTCGGTGGTGGTGCTGGTATGGCGCCAATGCGCTCCCATATCTTCGACCAGTTGAAGCGTCTGTCTTCTACCCGCAAGATCTCTTTCTGGTACGGTGCCCGCTCACTGCGTGAAGCATTCTACGTAGACGAGTTCGACAAGCTGGCAGAAGATAACCCTAACTTTACCTGGCATCTGGCGCTCTCTGATCCTCAGCCAGAAGATAACTGGGAAGGTTACACCGGCTTCATTCACCAGGTGTTGTTCGACAACTACCTGAAGGAACACGCTGCTCCTGAAGACTGTGAGTTCTATATGTGTGGACCTCCCATGATGAACGCTGCGGTGATTAAAATGCTTGAAGATCAGGGGGTTGAACCCGAAAATATCATGCTGGACGACTTCGGTGGTTAATTCAATGGTCTGACATAGAGGTTGGCTTGAGAGTGCTCAGTGGCTCTCGATACAAAGAAACCGGGGATACTCTCAGAGTTCACCGGTTTTTTTTGTTGGATTAATCATTAAACCAATATCCGACGATCAACTTCAGAAACTTTTTGCTTATAGCTATTTTTATGTTGCCCTCTATATTTTGATCTCTCCTATGCTATTTTTTTACCATTGAAAGAGAGTAAGCCCAGTGAGTTTAAAGCCCAAATACCAATCGACGGAGTTGGATCACATTCGAGACACCTTGACTGACGTGGTCAGCTCATTAGGTGAAGCAAACAGCAATATTAAAAAGCTCGACGCTAAGTTTGATAAACGCTTTGACGAGCACGATAAGCGCTTTGATGAATGCGATAGGCGCTTTGACGAACACGATAGGCGTTTTGACGAACACGATAGGCGTTTTGACGAACACGATAAGCGCTTTGATAAAATTGATAAACGCTTCGATGAGCAGGAAAAGCGTTTTGACAAAATTGAAGACACTCTCTCCATCATCGTGAACCACCTCAAGAGATAACCACCTCACTTAGCAAAAATAATCAGTGGGTTGTCTACTGGCAATCACTGATTAAAAGCTTCAGTTGGCTGGATCAGCATTTATAAAAAAATAATAGCTGTTGGTATAACTAATGTGTAAATTTGACTAGCTGAAGTGGCTGTAACAGATGAAGCTGAAGTATCTGAAACAGTTGAAGCAGTTGGAGTATCTGAAGTGCCTGAAGTGCCTGAAGTATGTGAAGTAGCTGAAGTAGCTGAAGTAGCTGAAGTAGCTGAAGTAGCTGAAGTAGCTGGAGTATCTGAAGTAGTTGAACTATCTGAAGCAGTTGAAGTAACTAAATCAGTCCATTCAAAATCATTCGATGTCAATGCATCATAAAAGTATGTTTGATTAGCTGATGAATTAAGGTAAATATTTTTAGTTATAAAATCAGCATTAATGAATATTGGCGTATAGCCTATGATGCTTCCATCGTGATTAGCCACAGCTGAATGTACACCAATTAGATATTCAGTACGGTTAACCTCATAAAACAGAGGTGAGCCTGAATCTCCACCTTTCCCTTCCCCCGGATAGTTCAAGATATATCTAAGATCCGTATATTGGCACATAAGCTGTGTTAGCCATGATAATTTCACTTTCTTAAGTACTGAAGTGCTCTGGTAACCTGCTGCAAAAGGGTTTCTTATAGAACTGGCTAATTCTGAACAAGTATATATTGAAAAATCAAGAAGGGGAGGGTTGTCGAGAATGACATCTTCTGAAAGCTCCATAATTGCGATATCTGTTGTTGTAATTTCAGCATTCGGATGAAGAATGAATCTTTTTACTTTAATTCTTTTTTTGCTATCCAGGTTGTTGAAATCTACATATGAAGCCAATGCTTTTTTTTCAGAAAGGAAACAGTGAGCCGCCGTTAAAACATGTCTTTGAGTGATCAAAAATGCCGTACACCTTACTGCACAACAAGGATCATAATAATGATTTAACTGTACAATCCAGGGAAGTTGCCCCGCAGGAACTACTTCTGCCGGATCAGTGTACCTTTCCACCCTATCTCTTGCGAACAATTGCATTGAGAAACATGGGATAGAAAATAGGAACACATATTTCAGCCAACTCATGTATGTACCTTCGAATGATGACAATCGAAGTCATAAGGCTAGAACACAGTATGGGCGAGAGCCATAAAACATCGGTTTATGGGCGAGGGCTCCCCCCTGGCCTTGTCATCCCCGAAAGGCCGTGACCCACTGATGGCGCTGGATTCCGGCCTTCGCGGGAATGACGACTTCAGAGCGTGGGAGCGAGGGGGATGTCCGGATATCAAGGCTAAGCTGCACTGGTTGATTGATGCAATGCCTGGAAAACTTCTGGGCATTGCTCTGCTATCTGGAGTAACGCTTTGGCAGGCTCCTTTGGAGTTCTACGCCCTTGCTCCCAATTTTGCATGGTTCTGATGCTAACGCCCATGAATTCAGAAGGGGGATTTTTTGCTCATTAATTCGGGGTCTCCTGATTTTGGTGCTACATTGCATTCGCTTACAATTCCTTAGGTTTTTTAAAATGCGTTTTTTTTTGTGTTCATTTTATGTTTATTCTGGAGAGTTTTCAGATGCCATAAAAAGTGGGTATAAAGAGAAAATTACTTCTTTAATCACTGTATTATCTACTGTGCCGGAGTTAAAATTATCATGTTTTCCACATAGCTTTAGAGGAGTCTTTGGAGTAATGCTAAAGCCATTTTTATGTGAAGAGAGTCATATAAATTGTGAAAGCCCTTCATCTAGTTGTACTGAAAACCGGGACGAATAGAACTTGGTAAAAATTTCCGGTAGGCTCACTGAGCAACACAACGAATAAGGGTAGATTGCGTGCATTCTCTCCTTATTCATCAAGTGGCGTGGTTATTTCTTCAGTTGTCTGACAATGATGGTCAGTGTGTCTTCGATTTTGTCAAACCTGATGCGGTTTTTACGCTGGTTTTCCAGCATTACCTTATCGTTTGTTGTAGATGTGATGAACATAGCAGACATCGAAATATTGCACAGAGGCATATAGTTGAGATGGGGCAGAGACTCAGAGCTCTGAACTATTTGTTATGTTTTTGTACCCTATCTATAATGTGTATACATTAAGAAATTATACACACAGGTGCAATGTGCGTACAAATATAGTAATTGACGATGATCTAATGGCGCAAGCTTTAAAGGCTACAGGTTTAGATACCAAAAAAGAGGTCGTGGAACAGGGGCTTAAGCTGTTGGTGAAACGCAGCGAGCAGCAATCGATAAGAAGTTTACGAGGTAAGATCACTTGGGAAGGTGATTTAGATGAAATGAGGAATAATGAGTGATCTTAGCAGACACCAGCGTTTGGATTGACTACCTTAACGGGCAGATCACCCCTCAAACAGACCTCTTGGATGATTGTCTCGTTGAGGGAACGCTCGCAATGGGCGATCTGATTTTTTTAGAGATCCTCCAAGGCGTTAAAGACGAAAAGCAGTTTAAAAAAGTAAAAACTAAATTATCACTACTCGATCAATATTCCATGTTTGGGTCAGACATGATTTTTAAATGCGCAAATAACTACCGTACATTGCGTAAAAAAGGAATAACGATTCGAAAAACCAACGATGTGATTATTGCTTCATTTTGCATCGAGCGAAAAATGGGGCTGCTGTACTTTGATAGAGATTTTAAACCTTTTTCTGAGTTTCTAGGCCTGAAATCAGCCTACTAAGAAACATAATTTCTGGTTCAGTTACGCCGCTAATGGCAGCGATGGGTGGAGGGATGCGCTCAACTTGCTAAAAGTCAAAACCATTCTGCTCTGAATAGCCGACAAGTCAGTTATTTGCGTTTTTAGTATTTTCTTCAATAATGCCGTAAAAATAGCAGTTATTGGGTTTACCACCCATCTCCTTTTATATCAGGATTATTGAGAATCACTACAGGATGGATAAAAGTCTGCAAAGCTTCCATCCAACAGGTAATGCGGGAAGGTGTTTCGGTAAACCGTAAAAAGTTGCCATGATAACTAATTATTTTTCTGGTGTTAAAAGGTTAACATATTAATGTTAAGGTTTTTCATGTCAGGTGGTGACACTGTCATTGCCTGCCGGAAGCAGTATTAGTACATAGGGGAAACTCTTCATGCTTTGGGTTCAGTTAGCGGTTGTACTTGGAGCCATTTTTCTTGGTGCACGACTGGGTAGTATCGGTATTGGTTTTGCCGGTGGTATGGGGGTGCTGTTACTGACACTGGGCCTTGGGCTCCAACCCGGGGCAATACCCATAGATGTAATTTTGATTATTATGTCTGTGATCGGAGCAGTGGCTGCCATGCAGGTGGCTGGCGGTCTGGATTATCTGGTTGAACTGGCGGAGAAAATTCTTCGCAGTAAGCCAAAGTATATTACCTTCCTTGCACCGACTGTGACTTATGTTATGACTCTGTTGGCAGGCACGGGTCATACTTCTTATTCTACTCTGCCAGTGATTGCAGAAGTGGCTAAGGAAAACGGTGTTCGCCCATCTCGCCCACTGAGTATCGCTGTGATTGCTTCCCAGATTGCCATAACTGCGTCACCTGTTTCTGCGGCGGTCGTTGTTTTTAGTGGCTTTCTAGAGCCCTACGGCATCGGTTATTTGGAGCTGCTGGCTATCTGCATTCCTACTACTTATGCTGCCGTTATGCTGACCGCTGTTATCTGTAACTTCATGGGAGTGGATCTGGACAAGGATTCTATTTATCAGGACAGATTAAAAGCCGGTCTGATTACCCTGCGTGAGACTAGAGAACGTCAGGGTGGCAGGAAGGGGGCGGGCCTCTCGGTCGCCATTTTTGCTCTGAGTATTTTGGCTGTGGTGCTTTACGCTACTGCCATCAGCGGTAATGTAAGTCTGATTGCAAATCCTGTTCTGCCCCGCGACTCTGCCATCATGGTGTTTATGATGATTGCGGCGGGTCTGATTACTATCTTCTGCAATATTGATTCTGGCCAAATTCTCAACGCCCAGACCTTCAAGTCCGGTATGAGTGCCTGTGTCTGCGTATTGGGTGTTGCTTGGTTGGGTAATACTTTTGTGGGGGCGCACATTGATTCTATCCAGGCTCTGGCGGGTAATGTTCTGAACAGCTACCCATGGCTGCTGGCGGTTACTCTCTTCTTCGCCTCCATGCTGCTCTACTCTCAGGCTGCTACCACTCGAGCCCTGATGCCTGCGGCTTTGGCTCTGGTTGATCCCGTCACCGCTATTGCTTCTTTCGCAGCAGTATCCGCTCTGTTCGTTCTGCCAACTTACCCAACACTGCTGGCGGCCGTAGAAATGGATGAAACCGGGTCTACCCGTATCGGTAAGCTGGTCTTTAACCATCCATTCTTTATGCCGGGTACTCTCTGTATTGCACTTTGTGTTGCCTTTGGCTTTGCTTTTGCTCCAATGATTGTTTAACTTTTGATCATTCCGGCCTGCCTGCTCAGGCAGGCCATTCTGTATTTGCTCTAAACCTGTTTTCCTCAATCGGACAATCTGTATCTGCGTTATTATTTCCAGTTATAATTAACGGCTTTTAGTTAAGTTGGAGAATGCATGACTCCATGGATTCACCTACTGTCATCCACCGTGCGCCTTGTGGATTTACACGACAGTAATCACGAAAGGCATTCAGAAAATATCAATGTCTCGGCAGAGACTCGCCCTGGACTCGGAGATGGGTATTGGCTGGATATTGCCTGCCTGCTATTGGAGTTCCTGCTTGAGGAAGACTACCGCACAAACGGCCAATACATCCCTCAGGTTCGCTGCCTGAACTATTTACAGCCGCAGATTCCTGAGCTGAGGGCAGAGGATCTGGCTTATGTCGCCAATGTCCTCAGTAC
>NZ_JAHHPN010000739.1:0-2214 GCF_024606325.1 Endozoicomonas sp. ONNA1 | reverse complement strand
TCGCCCTTTTGGTATTTGATGTCTTCCAGCGTCAGTTCATTGATATACATCATGCTTATTTTTCATGTGTTCTGTCGCCCATTCAGTGGCACTGAAAAAAGAACAATTTGACTTTTTGAGTCACTACAATAATGCATCGCTGGTTGAAAGCAGTCTGAAACTCACTGGCAGCACTAACGGACTGGCAGTTTCCACTTTGTTAAATTATGGATTCTGGTACACCATCTGCCAATCACCCAATTTGGTATCTGCCCTTGCGGGTAGGTTTGGTCTCTCCACCACTGAGGCGTTTGAAGTACGCCAACACAGATTATCTTTCTGTAACTGCAATCAACTGGCAGCTGCTGTCACCACTACTGAGGTTGCTTTGGCCGGACACGTCTCGCCCTGGCCCGTTGAACAGGCCTGGTGGCAGCCTCTACGATTTACAACGTTAGGAGTGAGTGGTTTTATTGGCTATCAAACTATCAGCAAGCACAGGCACCATACTCTGCCTTTGGCAATCCTGGCTATGTTTTCTGGTGAGACAGTATCAAGAACCGTAGCCGGAACTCTTATCACCCAGACTTTACGGTATCAGAATAAAGTTGCCATCCAACCTTCACGTTATGCTTATGGTGAGAAGATCTCATTATCATCCCTTGCTGGCGTAGTCGTCGGATCAATCATTTATTGGGAAATGATAGCCAAAGGCTTCAGACCTGCAAAAGCAGCCTTTGCTTATGCAGTGTCTTCTGCATTGACAGGGATAATTTCAGCAACAATCTCTTTATCAGCACTCAACCCAGATGATAGTAATATCGATAGAGCTGCAGCCCTGGTCTTAGTCGCACCCGCAGTCGCGAAGCTCCTAAGGGCCAGAGCCACGCCCGTATTTACCACCATGGCTGGAGCCGCACCCGGAATCTTATTCGGAGTCAGAGGAGATGCTGGAACTCTTGCTGGAATCAGAGATGGAGTCGGATTCGGAATCGGGGCCGGAGTCGGAACCTTTGTTAAGTTTTCTCTGTTGTCTCTCATGTTAAAACTGGACATGTCGACCAGCTCACCATTGAACTCAAAACATTTATTGAAAAACCTCGCCATTATCCTCGCTCCTGCACTGGCTCTCGCTCTGATTAATGGCGTTTCAAACCATGCAGTTTATGGTATCTCACTTGAAGAAAGTCTCACGGAAACAGCCCGGAATCAGTGGAAAAAATTTTATGCTCCTTTGGATTATTTACACACATTGTTTAACTGACAGCCAGTTTAGATAAAGCGGGCAGAGGTAGCGACTATACTGGCAAACACCGCTTTAAAGCTAACTTCCGTTTAGCAGTGTTTTAAGGTACCTCAAATGATCATCTGTCGTACTCTGCCTGCGTCGCGCCTACATCATCTACAACGCTTCTCGTGGCAGGTGCTTTTAGTCCATTTATGTGTTTTGGGCTTTCTGGCCAAAGCCAATAGCCGTGATCCAGAGCAGATAGAAACATATTATGGAGTATTAGAGCTTAATCTTACCCAGGCTCCTTTATTTTCAGAACTGATAAACAGTCAACCTGTTAAAAGACTGAAGCTCATTAATCAATATGGCATTATTCAGCTGATTGACTCTGAAGGGCATAACAATGAATCTTATACCCGTTATGACCATTCCCTTGGGGTACTTTATCTTCTGAATTATTTTACGGCCCCTTTTGAGGAGCAAGTCAGCGGGTTACTCCACGATATATCTCACACGGCATTCAGCCATGTCTCAGATTATCTTTTTTCCACAAACTCTGCAGGTAATCCTAATTACCATGATTCCTTATTTTTAGGTTTTTTGGAAAAGCACGGGATTACTCCAATATTAGAGAATCATGGTCTGACGCCTAACGACATAGACCCTGAGAATATTCAATTTACAATGCTTGAGAGAGAGCTGCCGGATTTATGCGCAGACCGGCTGGATTACATATTACAGGGCTCAGCCAGAAGGGAAATTCTAACCAGGGCAGAGGTCGATCAAATCATAACGTCCCTTCACCATGATCCGTTCACTAACCACTGGTATTTTAGCAGTCAGAGTTCAGCACAGTTACTGGCAGACGCAAGCCTGGAACTCAACAAGAATATATTTGTCACAGCCTGGGGACGGACACTCTACCGATGGACGACGGAGACCATCAGACGCATGATGTATATCAATGAACTGACGCTGGAAGACATCAAATACCAAAAGGGCGA
>NZ_JAHHPN010000738.1:0-1000 GCF_024606325.1 Endozoicomonas sp. ONNA1 | reverse complement strand
TGATTCAGGAAGCTGTGCAGAACAGTTTCAGAGAGTTTCCATCCAATCGACTTTCCCGGGAGCAGCTAGCCCGTCAACTCAGTTTTATTCTTCTGGAAATGCAGGAGCGTTTTCTCCGCGGCAAGGCGCTTCGTTCTCTCAGCTTCAAGGTAGACAAGCAAAAACAGAATCCGCAGATTGCCGGAGATCCGGCATTTCATCTTTACCTTTCCTTATTGACTGAAACGTTTAACCGTCATCCCACCCTCTGGCACACAGGCAGCGGTGAACGTCGCCACTATCAGGAAGACCTCTCCGCCCTGTTTATGAAAGCCGCTGATCGTGAAGATTATGGTAAGGAGTGGTACCAGCAGATTCGCAGAATTCTGGACGGTGAAAAGCCGGTGCCTGTGACTCCACCACCGCCTGCTCAGGAAACGGTCAGGTATCACTACGAGGATGACGACGAATACGAAGGCTGGTTTGAACTCACTACCTTTAGAGTGATGCTTGGGATGGGGGCTATGGTTGGCGTGTTTGCTGCCAGCATAGTTTACCAGGTGATCTCTGAACATGAAGCCGAATCGCAAAGGCAGCAATCCCAGCAGGAGGAGGAGCTGAAAAAGCAGTTAGGCAAAAAACTGAACAAACCAGAGCGAAAAGATCCCAAAGGAAGGGACTGGCAACCCGGTATAGAGGACAAGGAGGAGGTCAAGCGCATTATGGAAGGCTTTCCAGAAAAGGTTTGGAAGAATGTAATGATCCAGGCCGGGCTGATGAGTCCTTTATTCTGTAGAATGGATCTGGATGATATCTTAATGCAGTTGCAGCTGTCAGCGCTCTACAGTCATTTGAGGGAAGCGCGTTATATCTGGACAGAAGAAGATGAAATACAGCACAAAAGACAGCAGGAAGAATTTGCAAAACGTCATAAAAAGGAGCAGGAAGAGGCGGCTAAAAGAGCCAGAACGGTCACTCATACTTCATCAACAACTCACCAACAAGACGACTGGGGGGGCTT
>NZ_JAHHPN010000737.1:0-1640 GCF_024606325.1 Endozoicomonas sp. ONNA1 | reverse complement strand
CGTTCTGTCAACGGTTCGGCCTGACAAACGACAGACAACGTCAGTAACAGCAACCAATTTGCCGCAAAGGGTGAGTGCTTAATAATTCTATCCCTGCATTCTGACTTGTACAGAGCAAGGATAGATCAAGAAAACCTCATGAAAGGACAGTTTTCAGGTTAAGGCCCGAGTTCATCGTTCTGATCCACGACAGAAGGCTTGCGTTTTCGATGAATTCTTTTGTGATTCGACAGGACTTTTGCATTCTTGCAGACCTTTCCGCATGGCCGTTGCTGACCTTCCTCCCCGACCACGGTTATGTCACAGGTTTTTTGCCCGGTGTGATATTCGCTTTTATGAGTTGAAAGGGCTTTAGCATTCTTGCAGGCCTTCCCGCATGACTGCGGCTGACCACCCTTGCGAACCACTGTCACGTTACAGGTTTGTGCCCCGGTGTGGTCTATTTTTCTGTGATCCCTAAGGGCTTGAGCATTCTTGCAGATCTTTCCGCATGGCCGCGGCTGTCCTTGCTCCCCGGTCACGGTCATTTCACAGGTTTGTTGCACGCTATGGTATCCACTTTTGTGAGCCGACAGGCTGTGGACACTCTTATAGACTCTTCCGCATAGCTGCGGCTGATTATCCTCGCTGATTACGATCACGTCACAGGTTTGTTGCCTGCAATGGTCTCTTTTTTTGTGATTCATCAGAGCGTTAGTATTCTTGCAGACCTTTCCGCATGGCTGCGACTGATCATCCTCACCGATCACGGTTAGGTTACAGGTTTTTTGCCCGGCGTGCTGCCCGCTTTTGTGAGCGTAAAGAGCTGCGGCATTTTTGCAGGCCTTTCCGCATGGCCGCGGCTGGCCATCCTGCCCGATTACGATCACGTCACAGTTTTTTTCCCCGGTGTGATGTCCGCTTTTGTGAATGGACAGAACTGCGGCATTTCTCCAGACAGTCCCGCAGAGCCGTTGCAGACCATCCCTCCCGATCACAGTTACATTACAGGTTTGTTGCCCCGTGTGGTCTCTGTTTTTGTGATACGTTAAAGCGTTCGCATTCTTGCAGACCGTCCCGCACGGCTGCAATTGACCATCCTCCCCGACCACAGTCAGGTCACAGATTTTTTGCCCAGAGTGGTAGCTGCCTTTGTGACGCGACAGTAATTGTGCATTCTTGAAAACCTTCCCACATTGCAGCAGCTGGCCATCCTCCCCGAATATAATCAAACTGCAAATGTCTTGCCCGGCAGGGGCGTTTTTATCGATTGTCACTGCAACCATTGAGTCTATGGCGGTCCCGTCTGAGGCGACCCCGTCTGAGGCGACCCCGTTAACAGGTTTGCAAACAGAGCAGTATCTATTGGCCAAATGAGGGCATGAGCTTTGTCCGGGCGTTGCTGCCGTGTGGTCTGTCGAACTTTCCTCACGATCGGGCGCTCTGCTATTGGATGAGGCGGAAGACTGCCGGAATTGACAAGCCCCATGACAGGGATGCACGAAACAATTCAAGCCCAAAGTATGTGGGTGTTGTTCAGGGACTCCATTATCCCCGCCAGAATCTGAATACAGAAGGCTAGTGAAAAAGCCTATGGGTTGAGCGAGGGCTTCCTGCCCGGATGATTCTGATGGCGGGTTGGGTTGTTGGTTGTGTCCAGA
>NZ_JAHHPN010000736.1:0-1046 GCF_024606325.1 Endozoicomonas sp. ONNA1 | reverse complement strand
CCATTTTGTTGCGGAGTCACTGACGGCCCTGATGCAAAACCGGATTTTACCTCCGGCTTCAGCCTCAGCTTTGAATACGCTGCTTTACAGACAACCTCCTGGCAATGACTTGCCGGACGATCGTCGTATGGCTCTGTATCAAGGCTGGAACCATCGTTTTCAAGTGATTGCAACGGCCATCAAACAGCAACAGGAAATGGCTGATTTACAAATCAGCCTGGCCAAGGCTGATGGTTGGGATTACAGCGGCGAGCGCGAGGTACGGGTGAATGGTGCAGGCCAATGGTTTCAGTTGACCCGTACCCGATATTTTACGCTGCTCCAGGATTACCCGACAGGTGCCATCCTGGAATTCTCACGTCATGACCCGATAGCAGAAAGCCTCCGGCAAAGTGACAGACAGCGTCGCAGTCCCGATGAGTCGGCCCCCTCGAAAGTGCAGCCCGTCTCTCTGGAACAGTGGGCGGGAAATCTGCTCCAGGGTGACCAGGCTTTTGCGGCTTCTGGTGTACCGCAGGCCCTTTGGCAAGGATTCAGGGAGATAGCCCGTAAAAACCAGGCACTGATTGCCACCCGACCCATTAACCCGGACGCGTCCGACCTGCTCAATCATGGTTTGGGCAAGGGTATAAAAATTGCCACAAAAGGTTTAAGCGTGAAGGGCAAAAGTGCGGACTGGGGCATACAGGCGGGCCTGATTCCTTTTGATTCCGCGTTGTCCAAGGTCTTTGGAAAAGACGGCCTGGAACACTGGTCGCATATTGAAAAGGGGAACAGCCAGAATGTCCATTCATCCCGCCTGCCGGGAATGGCGGCCGTTCAGCTGCAAATGGACTGGAGCGCCATTGAGCGCCGACTGGCACAGGGAAAGCTGGGCTCGCTGACAGCTCTGGAGGATGGCAGCTATCTGGCAACGGTGACTCGCGCCATTGAATCCAGCGATGGCAGGGCCGGTGAGCGCCCGGTGCTGTTCCAGTATCGTTTGACCCGGCAGTCCAATTCCCTCTGGAGTGTCGAGTATAAAAGTGAAGCGTCTGGCATTAAGC
>NZ_JAHHPN010000064.1:0-1342 GCF_024606325.1 Endozoicomonas sp. ONNA1 | reverse complement strand
AAAAGATAAAGATGAACTCCAGAAATGGTTGAGACGTTTTACCAAGGATGAGGCATTAATCAAGTCAATCATGGATCGCCATGGGAGTATTCATTTTCCCGCTCTGTTCTTTTCCACCCTCACTAAACTGATGAATCAATGTAAAACATTTGCATTAGAGACAAAAGCCACCCTCCCCTCTTATGGCGCGACCGGCTCAGCCACTCTCAGTACCGATGGCCGCCATCTGGTGAGTGTCAGGAATTATAAAACGCTGGAAATCTATGGCCAGAAGAGCGATGGATCATGGGAAGCAAAAGGCACTTTTTCCCATTGTGGTCTCAGATCCGTCACCTTCAGTGCCGATGGCCACTATGTAGTGACAGCTGGTGTAGATGGCAAGGCGAAAATTTACGGCCAGAAAGACGAACGATCATGGGAAGAAAAAGCCACTATTTCCCATGATAACTTCCTCATATCAGCCATCTTCAGCGCAGATAGCCGCTATGTGATGAGCTGGAGTAAAGACGGCAAGGCGAAAATCTATGGCAAGAAAGACGATGGCTCATGGGAAGTAAAAGCCATCATTTCCCACAACGCCGGAGTCATTTCAGCCACCTTCAGTGCCGATAGTCGCTATGTAGTGACTGCCGGTGGCAGTGGAGACGGCAAGGTGAAAATCTATGGCAAGAAAGACGAACGATCATGGGAAGAAAAAGCCATTATTTCCCATAATGACTTGGTCGCTTCAGCCTCCTTCAGCACTGATGGCCGCTATGTGGTGACCGCCAGTGGAGATGGCGTGGTGAAAATTTATGGCCGGGAGGACGATGAGTCATGGGCAGAAAAAGCCATCATTACCCACAGGCTTTTAGTAGTATCGGCCACCTTCAGTGTCGATGGCCGCTATGTGGTGACCGCCAGTTTTGATGGCAAAGCGAAAATCTATGGCAAGAACAACGATGGGTCATGGATAGAAAAAGCTATTATTTCTCATGACGGTTGTGTCAGGTCAGCCACCTTCAGCGCCGACGGTCGCCATGTGATGACGACCAGTAATGATCACAAGGTGAAAGTCTATGGCCTGAATGACGATGGATCATGGGAAGAAAAAGCTATCATTTCCCATAAAAAGGAGGTCAACTCAGCCACATTCAGCCCCGATAGCCACTATTTGCAGACCTCCAGTGATGATGACGAGACGAAAATCTATGGCCTGAAGGACGGTGGTTCATGGGAAGTAAAAGCCATCATTTCCCATGACGATATTGTCAACTCAGCCACATTCAGCCCCGATAGCCAACATGTGATCACCGCCGGTTACGATGGCACGGCGAAAATTTATGGTCGGCAGAACGATGAA
>NZ_JAHHPN010000735.1:0-3947 GCF_024606325.1 Endozoicomonas sp. ONNA1 | reverse complement strand
CGCTGTGGTATCCGCTTTTGTGACTCGATAGAGATGCAGCACTTTTGTAGACTCTCCCGCATGGTCCTTGCTGGCCATGCTCCCCGGCCACGATCACTTCACAGACTTTTTGCCCGGAGTGTTCTTGTCTTTTTTGAATCATCAGGGCTATGGCATTCCTGCAAACCTTTCCGCATGGCCGCTGTTGACGATCCTCCCCGACCACGATCACTTCACAGATTTGTTGCTTGCCATGGTCTTTGATTTTGTGATCAAACAGAGCTTGAGCATTATTGCAGACCTTCCTGCATGCGCGTGACTGGCCATCCTTGCCGACCGCGGAGACCGCACAGGTTCTTTGACCGCTGTCGGCTTTGGCTTGTGCTGCGCCTGCCCGGGAAAGCTGAGGTTGGCTCTGATCCAAATGGGATGACTTAGAGGTTGTTTGTTGTGTTTCTGAATGGTTAAGCGTAAAGGCAACCTCGTCTTCTTTGAGAAGACTCTCTGGATCGAGTGACCCATCAATGGCCTCAAAATCATCAGCGATGGAAGACAAATGGTTGAGCATTGGCACATCATCATCGAGTAACCCGATAGCTTCAATGGCATTCTGGATTGAGTCTGTAAGGTGGCCATCAATGCCATCAATTAGTGGGTCAGAATCGAATGGGAGCTGAATGTCAGAAAGATCATTCAATGTTTTGAAAAGAGGGTTTTGTCGTAACTTCATAGAATTTGCAGGATCATAATGCCCCACGCAACTAAAGCACTGTCCAGTAGCCAAGTGAGAGCCTGAGCTTTCAGAGGTATTCAGGGGCCGCTCAGCGGGCCCACTGCTACCAGATGGGGGGCGGCGGAATCGACAAAAGCCATAACAGGGATGGATGAAACAATTTAAACCCAAAGTGTGCTGTTGTTGCTGATAGCCTCCGTTACCACCGCTATAGTCATTATTCAGCGGTCTAATTAAAGAACTAATGGGTGAAAGGGTGGCTTGTGGAGCTTGCTGGCTGAATGATTCTGATGACTGGTATTGTGGTGGATTATTTCCGGAGCCAAACACCGTAATGATGGTTGCAAACGGGTGATCCTGATTCGCCTGTTGTTCAATCGGGTTAAACAGCTGTGTATCGGGGACACAATAGTTTTTTAAAAACCAATCGACAGCGGCAACCACTTCTGTTGGAAGCCATAAATAAGGGGTGTCGCTCGTGGGAAACTGTTTGGTGGTCAGGATCAGTTCGTAAGCAATCAGCAGATTCGTAGCGTAAAGCCACTGCCACGAAATCGACTCAATGATGGTCTTTTGTATTCCATAATTAAATGTCCTATGTCGTTTTTTATCAGGTGCTAAATCTCGTTCTGCATAGTCGTCTATTTGGGCAATATCGGACAGGTTGACCGACAACGTATGCCAGTCACGATTTATAGAAAAGTTTTGTTTTAGAGAATCTGAATCCTGTTTAAGCTCGAAAATAAAACATCTTGTCAACGATCCGGCCGAACAGGCGACAGACAACGACAACAGCGTTAACAGTATTCCCTCAAAGAATGAGTGTTTAATAATTCTATCCTTGCATTCTGGTTTACAGAGAAGAAGGATAGATCAAGAAAATGGATGTGCTTTATGTCAAAATCCAGCAGGCTGACAAAGAACAGTGCCCTTCCAAACGGCCCCGTTGCGAGGACGGCAGAAAATTGAGGCTGAAATTTCGGTTTTGTGAGGAGAATAGCGAGCTTATATGTATTAGTCCGTTAGTTTCCCTTGGTCTTCACACTTATTCACTTTATCTGCTGATGGACTAAGCTCATCGTCCTCGTTCAGATCAACAGGCTTGCGTTTTCGATGTCTTCTTTTGTGATCCCATAGGCATTGTGAATTTTTGTAGGCCTTCCCGCTTGGCCGTTGCTGGTCATCCTCCCGGCATTCAGTCACGTCACAGAATTTTTGCCCTCTGTGGGCGGCGTATTTGTGATTCGACAGGGCTTTAGAATTCTTGCAGACTCTCCCACATGGCCGCTGCTGACCACCCGCCCCGACCACGCTCATGTCACAGGTTCGTTCCCCGCTGTGGTATCCGCTTTTGTGAGTTGACAGGGCTTGAACATTCTTGAAGTATTTCCCGCACGGTCGCTGCCGACCATCCTTCCCGACCATGATCACTTTACAAACTTTTCGTCCGCAGTGGTCTTGTTTTTTATGATACCTCAGGGCTCTGGCATTCTTGCAGGGCTTCCCGCATGGTCGCGGTTGACCATGCTCCGCGACCACGATCACTTCACAGGTTCGTTGCTCACCGTGGCATAAGCTTTTGTGATCCGACAGAGCTCGAGCATTCTTGAAGAGCTTACCGCACGGCTGCTGCTGGCAATCCTCCCCGACTACGGTCACGTCACATGTTTTTTGCCCGGTGTGAAAACCGCTTCTGTGAGTCGCCAGGGCGCCAACACTCTTGCAGAGCCGCCCGCATGGCCGTGACTGGCCATCCTTCCCGACCACGGCCGCCTCACAGATTTTTTGCTCGCTGTGGTATCTGTTTTTGTGATTCACCAGGGCGTCAGCATTCTTACAAACCTTCCCGCATGGCCGTGATTGTCCATCCTTTCCGACCACGGTCACGTCACAGTTTTTTTGCCCTGTGTGATATCTGCCTTTGTGATTCATCAGGGCTCTGGCATTCTTGCAGACCTTCCCGCATGCCCCTGGCTGGCCATCCTTCGCGACAACGGTCTCCTCACATATTCTTTGATCACTGTCGACTGTGGCTTGTGCTGCGCCTGTCTGGGAAAGATCGGGTCGGCTCTGATCCAATTGGGATGACTTCGAGGTGGTGTGTTGTGTTTCTGAATAGTTAAGCGTAAAGGCCATCCCGTCTTCTTCGGGAAGACTCTGTAGATTGAGTGACCGATTAATGACCTCAACATCATCAGCGATGGAAGACAAATACCCGGGCAATGGCGCATCATCATTGAGTGACACGGTAGCATCAATAGCATTCTGGATTGAGTCTTCAAGGTCACTATCAGTGCCATCAAATAGTGGCTCAGAATCGAATGAGAGCTGAATGTCAGAAAGATCATTCAATGTATTAAAAAGAGGGTTTTGCCTGGACGCCATAGCATTTGCAGGGTCAAAATGCCCCATGTCACTTAAGCAGTGTCCAGCAGGCAATTGGAACCATGAGCTTTCCAGACGATTCATAGGCCAATCAGCAGGCTCACTGCTATTGGATGAGAGGCGGAAGTGACAACTCCCATGGCAGGGATGGGTAAAACAATTCAAACCTAAAGTGTGCTGGTGTTGCTGATGGCCTCCGTTACCGCCGCTATAGCCATTATTAAAAGGGCTGATAAAAGAGCTTATAGGCGGGAGGGTGGTTTGCGGGGCTTGCTGGCTGGGTGATTCTGACGACTGGCATTGTGGTGGATTATTTCCGGAGCCAAACACCGCAGTGATGGTTGCAAACGGATGACCCTGATTCGCCTGTTGCTCAATCGGGTCAAATGGCTTTGTATCGGGGTTGCTATAGTTTTTTAAAAGCCAACCGGCAGCGACAACCACTTCTACAGGAAGCCAGAAATAGGGGGTGACGCTCAAATGGGCCTCTGTGTTCAGGATCAGTTCGCAAGCAATCAGCAGATTCGTAGCGTAAAGCCATTGCCACGAAATCGACTCAATGATGTTCTTTTTTATCCCATAACTAAATGATCTATGTCGTTTTTTATCATGTGCTAAATCTGTTTCTTTATCGTCGTTTATATCGGCAATATCGGACGGGTTGCCCGACAACGTATGCCAGTCACGTTTTATAGAAAAATTTTGTTTCAGAGAATCTACATCCTGTCTATGCTCGAAAATAAAACGTCTTGTCAACGAGCCGGCCGAACAGCTGACAGACAACGACAGTAGCATTAACAGCATTGCCGCAAAGAATGAGTGTTTAATAATTCTATCCTTGCATTCTGGT
>NZ_JAHHPN010000734.1:0-4955 GCF_024606325.1 Endozoicomonas sp. ONNA1 | reverse complement strand
TCAATCACTGGTTTCCATACTGGGATTTCGATTATCATACCGCTCCTGATTATCCCCCTGAGTCCAGTTGAGGACAGTTTTTATCATGCTGATTTTGCGTGGTGCTCCGGCTCTCTCGCCGTTTCGTAGCCAAAAGCTGCTTGAAACCCTGCAACACAGGATCCCTGAAATTACCGGTGTTTTTGCTGAATACCAGCACTTTGTCCGGGTCGACGAAGCATTGTCCGACCAGGAATTGAAGGTTCTGGAACAGCTACTGACCTATGGTCCCCGGATGCAGGAAGGTGAGTGTTCAGGCGCTCTTTTTCTTGTTGTACCCCGTCCGGGCACTATTTCTCCATGGTCCAGTAAAGCCACCAACATCGCTGAAAATTGTGGTCTCAGCAAGGTGCACCGGATTGAACGCGGTCTGGCTTACTATGTGTCCGCTGAACAAGGCCTCAATGAACACCAGAAACAAGTGGTATCCAGCCTGATTCACGACCGCATGACCGAGGCTGTTTTGGCTGATGACAGAGAAGCAGAGCTTCTTTTTGCAGAAACCGAGCCAGCGCCCTTGACCCGTGTCGATATTCTCGAAGGCGGGCGTGAGGCTCTGGTTGCCGCCAACCAGTCCCTTGGACTTGCACTGGCAGAAGATGAAATGGATTATCTGGTCACCAGCTATGAGGGTTTGGACAGGAACCCGACGGATGTAGAGCTGATGATGTTTGCTCAGGCCAACTCTGAGCACTGCCGCCATAAGATCTTCAATGCGACCTGGACCATTGACGGTTTACAGCAGGATCATTCTTTGTTCCAGATGATCCGTAACACCCACAGTATGAGCAGTGAAGGTGTGCTCTCAGCCTATAAAGACAACGCATCCGTTATTAAAGGCTCCAAAGCCGGACGTTTTTTCCCGTCTCCTGAAAAGAAAGATTACCAGTACCACCAGGAAGACATTCATATCCTGATGAAAGTGGAAACGCACAACCATCCCACTGCCATCTCGCCATGGCCGGGTGCTTCTACCGGTGCGGGGGGGGAGATCCGTGATGAAGGTGCGACCGGTCGAGGCTCCAAGCCAAAGGCAGGTCTGACCGGTTTCTCCGTATCCAATCTGAACATTCCCGGCTACAAACAGCCATGGGAAAAAGAGTATGGCAAGCCGGATCGGATCGTGACTGCTCTGGATATTATGCTGGAAGGCCCTCTGGGTGGTGCGAGCTTTAACAACGAATTTGGTCGTCCAAACCTGTGCGGCTACTTCCGTACTTTTGAGGCCACAGCCAAAGGGTCTGTGGGTGAAGAAGTGAGGGGTTACCATAAGCCCATCATGTTGGCAGGCGGCCTGGGTAATATCCGGGCTGATCATGTTGAAAAAGGAGATATTCCCGTTGGCGCCAAGCTGATTGTTCTGGGCGGTCCGGCCATGCAGATCGGTCTGGGTGGTGGTGCGGCCTCTTCCATGACGTCCGGTGAAGGTCAGGAAGACCTGGACTTTGCCAGCGTTCAGCGCGACAACCCCGAGATGGAGCGTCGTTGTCAGGAAGTGATTGACCAATGCTGGCAGCTGGGTGATGAGAACCCTATCGCCTTTATCCACGACGTAGGCGCGGGAGGTCTTTCCAATGCTCTGCCGGAACTGGTCAGTGATGGTGGCCGCGGTGGTCGCTTCCAGCTCAGGGATATTCTGAATGATGAGCCCGGCATGTCCCCCCTGGCACTTTGGTGTAATGAATCCCAGGAACGTTATGTGATGGCGGTAGCGCCAGAAAATATGGAGCTGTTTGAAGCTATCTGTCAACGCGAGCGTTGTCTCTACGCCATTGTGGGCGAAGCCACAGAAGAGTCACACCTGTTGGTAGAAGACAGCCACTTTGATAACCAGCCAGTGGATATGCCTCTGGATGTTTTATTGGGCAAACCACCTCGCATGCATCGTGATGTGCAGACTGAAAATATTCAGCAGGACGCACTGGATCTTTCCGGTGTGACACTGGCAGAAGCTTCTGAGCGAGTTCTCAAGCTGCCAACCGTCGCCAGCAAAAACTTCCTGATTACTATTGGCGACCGCTCTATCACCGGTCTGGTAGCCCGTGAGCAGATGGTTGGCCCCTGGCAGGTACCTGTTGCTGACTGTGCGGTTACCGCTACTGCTTTTGATACCTGTACCGGTGAAGCCATGTCCATGGGTGAAAGAACCCCTCTGGCTCTTATTAATGCGCCTGCATCGGGTCGTATGGCGATTGGTGAAGCGATTACCAACATCGCCAGCACCCGGATTGACAAGCTCGGCGATATAAAACTGTCGGCAAACTGGATGGCTGCTGCCGGTCATCCGGGTGAGGACGCCAAACTCTATGAAACCTGTAAAGCAGTAGGCATGGAACTCTGCCCGAAATTGGGTATTGCTATTCCGGTAGGCAAAGACTCTATGTCCATGCGTACCAACTGGAAAGACGGTGATGTTGAAAAGAGTGTTACCTCACCGCTGTCTCTGGTTATTTCGGCTTTTGCTCCTGTGACCGACATACGCAAGACCGTCACTCCAGAGCTGAGAACCGATAAGGGTGAGACCGATCTGCTGCTGGTGGATCTGGGTCGTGATCATAACCGTCTGGGTGCTTCTGCCCTGGCACAGGTTTATGGTCAGATGGGTGATGTTGCTCCTGATGTTTTCTCTGCAGAAGACCTGAAAGGCTTCTTCACGGGTATCCAGCAATGTCTGGAAGAGGACCTGCTGTTGGCTTACCACGACCGTTCAGACGGCGGTCTCTTTACCACTCTGGTTGAGATGGCCTTTGCCGGTCACACCGGTATTGAGGTGAATCTGGATAAATTGGCGGGCTCTGAAGCGGCCATCATTCCAGCCCTTTTTAATGAAGAGTTGGGTGCTGTTCTGCAGGTTCGCCGTTCCGACAAAGGTAAGGTCAAGGATATTCTGGCCGGACTGGGACTGGGTTCCTGCACACACACCATTGCTGCCCTGAGATCGGATCAGCGTATCAACTTTACCTTTAATGGTGAGCTGATCAGTAGCGAAAGCCGGGTTAAATATCAGCGCTGGTGGGCTGAAACCAGTTATCGCATGCAGGCACTCAGGGATAACCCTGAATGTGCCCGTCAGGAGTTTGATAACCTGCTTGATGACGGCGATACAGGCTTACATGCCTCTTTGCCTTTTGACATCAATAGGGATGTTGCCGCTCCCTATATTGCCACTGGAGCCAGCAAACCACAGGTGGCCATTCTGAGGGAGCAGGGTGTTAACGGCCATGTGGAAATGGCGGCGGCTTTTGACAAGGCCGGCTTTTGTGCAGTGGATGTTCACATGAGTGACATTCTTTCCGGTCGCCGTGAGCTGGCTGAATTCAAAGGATTGGTAGCCTGTGGCGGCTTCTCATACGGTGACGTTCTGGGAGCAGGTGAAGGCTGGGCGAAATCGGTGCTGTTTAACAGCATGGCCCGTGACCAGTTTGCGGCTTTCTTTGATCGCCCGGACAGCTTTGCTCTGGGTGTCTGCAATGGCTGTCAGATGCTGTCCAATCTCCATGAATTGATTCCCGGTGCTGAGCACTGGCCACACTTCGTCCGTAACCAGTCTGAGCAGTTTGAAGCCAGAACCGTGATGGTCGAAGTGCAGCAAAACAAGTCCATTCTCCTCAGGGGTATGGAAGGTTCCAGAATGCCCATTGCAGTGGCACACGGTGAAGGTTATGCCGAGTTCAAAAAGGCTGACCAAATCAGGAAACTGTCTGCGGGTGGTCAGCTGGCCCTGAGATATGTGGATAATCAGGGGCGGGCTACTGAACGTTACCCATACAACCCCAATGGTTCCGCTGAAGGTATTACGGGCCTGACTTCTGCCGATGGCAGGGTGACGATTATGATGCCTCACCCGGAAAGGGTATTCAGGGCGGTTCAGAACAGCTGGTATCCGGATACCTGGGGTGAAGATTCACCCTGGATGAGAATGTTCAGGAATGCCCGGGTCTGGGTTGACTGATATCTGCACAGCAACAGGCTTGTCTGGTTATCCTTTTTGCACCATGACTATTGAAAGGACAACCAGACAGCTCGAGCTAGATAAACATATTCTCAATCGCATTAACCTCTTCATCGGTCAAAGCGACTTTGTCGCAATGAAGATCCTGATTCATATGATCGGATTGAGTCGTGCCGGTGAGGGTGAGCATCCCCATTCTTTGGCAGGCCTGAAAAATGACCTGTGCTGCGGTTAAGCCTGTTCGACTGACAATGGCTTGAAATTGGGGGTGGCCCAGTATGGCGTGGTTGGCCGTGAGTAAGGAAAAGCCTTGGTAAATAATATCGTGATGCTGACAGGCCGCTCTCACTTCTCTATCCCAGCCCATTGAGGCAAAGCAACGGTTCTGGACAATGTGTGGACGAATGTCGGTGTGGAGAGTCAGCCCTTCCAGTTGGCGTGCAGAAAAGTTGGAAACGCCCAGCAGTTTGATATGACCATCACGGTAGAGTCCTTCCATGGCCGTCCAGACTTCCAGATCGTCTTCCGAGAGACCTTCCCTTTGAGAAGGGCCATGGAGAAGGTAGGCATCCAGATAGTCAGTGCCAAGGTGTTCAAGGGAAGATTGGAAAGATTGCAAAACCTGCTCGGTTAAACTGGCTGAAGGGTCATAGGGCAGCCGGTCATCCTGACCTCTCTGATAGGTAAACTTGGATTGCAGGAAGAGCTGTTCGCGGCTTATTTTTTCCTGTTGATAAATCTTTTGCAGGCCATGACCAACACCGAGCTCAAAATAATGTTTGCGCTGATTGGCCGTATCAATGCCAGTGAAGCCCAGTTTCAGGGCATTCTCTACCAGCCCCTGGGTGGCTTCTTCTTTCCAGGCGGTACCGTATATAAAGCAGGGAACCCGAACACCGTTAATCTCTCTGGACGCTCGGGCTGTATTGAGCTGGCTCATGGTTTTTTAACCTTGTGAGTTATG
>NZ_JAHHPN010000733.1:0-3750 GCF_024606325.1 Endozoicomonas sp. ONNA1 | reverse complement strand
TCTGGCTGACGTTGTCGTATAGACAGGGATTATCCGGGTCCAGTAGATCGTTAAACTTTGGTAGATCCTCGCTGGTGAGCTTTCGGATATCCATCACCAGAGTCAGTGGCTGTGAACCTTCAAATAGCTTGCCTGAATGCAGAGTGTGGCGACCATCGTCAGAAATGCTCAACCGGCTCACCAGATTAGCCTGTGAGAGGTCATCGGGATGGGAGATAAGGATGACATCCCGAAGTTTATCGCCAGTTTGGGCCAATAAAAGCTGTCGAACTTCATCATCACTGGTGACAAAACAAAAGTCGAAGGAATGAGAGGGCCCGGAGAGTGAGGAATCCGTTGAGGATAAGGTTCTCGCTTTATCAGGCAACGTAATCAGAAGTGACGGTCTACTAAATTTGGGAGTGACATCAGAGCAGATTTCTACTTTTGACGATAGCTCCAGCTTTGGTCTCTTGGCTGTCATGCCACTATAAGGCTGCTCACTGGCAAGAGTGCGTTTGTTTATTACCCCATCAATCCGACCATCCATAGTCAATTTCTCACCTGTATCATGAAGGACTGTATTGAAATGGTTTGACCAATTGACCTTCAGATAAGATGAAAGTTCCATTTGAATGGATATCTGTGACTATTGAAGGAAGTCACCGATCTCGAAAAACTCAACATGACTAAACAGTAGTCACGTATCCAATGAATCAAAAATCGACTTCAAATTCACGCTGCTCAAAAACTCTTCGGCAATGGTTGTTAGCTCATGTGATTTGAGTACCAGAGCATCACTGGCGTTGAGTGCCTCCCGCAGGTAGGCATCCTTAACCGCTTCCTGAAACCCGGGAGAGTCATCAATGGTAGACATCATGGCATACAGCTCTTCTGGTGAGGATGGATCATGAGCGCCATATTTATTTGTAAGCATGAACTCCTCGTTGGAAGCGTCGGCCCAACAATACGTCAGGCAACCGCCGTTTGAGTGCGTCATTCCATAGAGGTAATGACTGAAGGCCTGCAGAATCGCCCGATTGCATTCGTCTATTTCATTATGCAAAGGAAGTCGCTCTTCAGGGGGGACAGATTTGATAAAGTTTGCACGATAATTCTGAGTTTCCGATTTTTTCAAAGCATCGCAGATTTGTTTTCGCGCTGACTCACGTTGATTGATTTTTTCCAATATCTGCTTCAAGTTCGGCCTGCTCTCAACTTTTAGTAGAAACAGGGCTTCGACCTTTTCATTAATCATCGTGTCGCACCAGGAAGGTTGCCCCATAATAATTACCGGACGATGGCTCGCTTTGCCGGAAATTAGCCTCTGAAATGCGGGGTGGTGAAGCAGCATTCGTTCTATATTCGGAACGCCTTCAGGTTCGTCCGTCCAGGCGGCCTGGAGCGATGAGCTGGCGATTTTACTTTCAAGGGATCGCGAAAACCCATCATGACAGTGAGTGACAAAAAAGACATCACCTTTTCTCTGACGGAAATTTTTATAAGCCAACCGCCATGCCTGGCTATTTTTTTCCCTGGACAAGAATTCCCAATAGCACTTTTTCAGGCAATGAGCGGCTTCAATCTTCAGTTCATCGATGCGTTCCAGATGCAGCAATAGCTGATGATGTTGAAAGGCCCCTGTAATATCCTCATAGTAGTTCGGCACCGGATCAAGCCAGCCTGATTTAAGGGCTTCAAGGGCGAAGCGAAGAAACGAAGGTCTGGCCAAGTCACTGCCGTTCAGTATTTTCTCCATTGAACCCAACCATAGCAGAGGGTAGGCTCCCCACTGGACAAACATTTTTGAGTGCAACAACTTGAGTTGTTCAGTGACCTGATCTTTATCACTGTTAGACAATATGTGTTTGACGGCCTCCGACATCGGGTTATACCCGCCATCGCCGACCAATTGCTTCTCGTTATAACCAAATGCTTGTGTCTCCAGCGACTCTAGCAGTGCGACGCCCATGGAAAAACGGGTTAGATCTTTTTCCTCCCAAAGGTTTCTGACTATTTCGGAAATTCTCAGATTGGTTTCTGGCAATGCACTGTTCGTCTCAAGGGCTTTGTTGAGTTCCGCCAGACTCATGCCACAGGCTTTAGCCAGAATTTGCTGTTGTGCTGAATCAGCTCGTTTCAGAAAGTCCTTCAGGAGAGCCTTTATCTTCCTTGACTCAGTGCTGAAAACATTGACCCTTCTGATGGGTTGGAAGTGAGATGTGATTTCTATTATCTCTGCATCTGCTCCGCCCAAATCCGCCGATTTCCAGGTTTGCCCTCCATCCAGGGAATACTCGGCAAAGCAGTGGACACGGTTATCAATTTGTCGGCATGGAATCCCGAAATAACGGCAAAAGGCAATGAAAACAGGCACACGATGACGACAGCTACCTTGCCGCTTGGTTACGAGGAATTTAAAGAAATTTTTCTTGCGCCTGGGTTTAGCCTTACCGGAAAACTGTTCGCAATACTCCGTGATCGCTTTAATTTGCTGCTTTGCGTTTTTAGCGTTCTGTATTTTTTGCAGTGATACCTTTAATTCGGATGGTTGCTCGCCAATGTTCTGAAACAGTTCGTGCAGTACTTTTTTCATACCTTCTGAACAATAGGTGTCCAAAAGTGTTGGTCGGGTTCGTTTAGCAGGTGTTTTATTGCCCGTTGCCCTGGGTTCTACGACATAAGTCACTCGAAGACTCTGATCGGCTTTGGTCTCAGGAACAGTCAGTGTGTGAAGCCCGGTATATTGGTCTCTGACCAGGGTAAATGGCAAATCGGGCTCTATTCGCAGGGCCACGATATAGTCGTCAGGCGTCAGGCTTGGCAATGCGTACCGACCATTTTTCGATAACATTTCCACGGTTCCCAGCGTTTGATCGCTGGCTAATGCCACTGCCTGATCACGCCCCGGTAACCGAACCGGCAGGAGGGCTTCGACCTCCTGAATGTGTCTATTATTAAGAACGATCTCTTTGACATCACCCTTAGCAGACACAAAAATATCCCTTGCCCACCACCGATACATACGGGAAGAGTGTCTGGAACTATTAAAAACTATATAATCCATGGATGTTGGAACCGGCAGGCTCTCATAGTTTGTTCTCTGGTCCAGTGCCGGAGCCCATTTCCCCAGGACTTCCGGATTGTATGTTTCTGGCGTGTTATCACCGCCCATAGCTGGCGCTTTGTTAATACAATCGTCAACCCGAGGGTTCGGCAGATTACTTGTCTGCTGCCAAAACGCGGGCCACCATTGAACTGCATTGGCGTCCCATGCGCTTATCCGCTGATCAATTTCCTGAAGATAAGGCTCGGAAGTCGGCATTTTCAGCGTTTGTTGCTGTTCTTCCGTCAGGGGAAATACGCTATTGGCGTCCACGCCCACAGAACCAAAATGACGAACAAACCAGCGTTGCTGCCAGTACCGGTAGAGTGCCCCGGTGAGAATGTTGTCCGACCTTTCTGGCTCTGGGGAAAGACCGGATGTCAGCCATTTTGCCCGAGCCATTCCCTTGAGAATTTCCGTTCTGGCTTCCTCTTCACCCAGATCTGTTTTAATACGAATTTCATGGCGTTTTTCATCCATACTGTTGAGATCACTGCGGCGTATCAACCAGGGACGATCAATACCCGATACCGTTTGGTTTAACCATTTGCAAAGCCCGGAATCAAGCTCACCCCTGCTCATGGTAAGAGCCGTGACAAGAGCCGATGACTCTGGCAGTGCCTCCAGCGATATCCCGGCCGCCATCAGAAAAAGCCGGTAGTGCC
>NZ_JAHHPN010000732.1:0-4437 GCF_024606325.1 Endozoicomonas sp. ONNA1 | reverse complement strand
GGCAATCGGGCTCAGCCATTCCCTGATATTACTCTGGTTAATGATGATCGGGTTTTGTGGTGCTTGCTCTTTTTCAAGAGAGCGTGACAGGCTTTGGAACAGTGCCTGAAGCTCGTCCTTCCCTACCGGCATTTGATAAAACTGAATATCGTCAGGTAACTGACAGATTTCCCCGTTGCTCTCATAGCACTTTTGCGCCAGCATCTGCCGGATCGCCTGCTCAAAGGCCAGATCCTGCCAGTCGGCTCCTTTCAGAATCACCCTTTGTCCTGCCCTCAATGACTCAAGTCTGCCGGGAATATGCTGGATTCGCCCCTGTTCATCCACTCCGGGGCCACCCAACAGCAATTGTCGCCAGTTGCTGTGCAAGTGACAGTCAATCAGGACGGTATGGCCGTCATCCATAGCACTTTTGGCGCTGGGGAATTCAGCCAATACCGGGGGAGCTTCGTTGATCTCCATCGCCTGGTCGTTTCCGGTCTGTGGGTCAAACTGCCAGGTATTTCCCGGTCGATTAATTCGCCGCCAAAAATCAGCGCCCGGAGCGGCGGCTCCCGGAGCGTCGTCACGCTGGCCAACCGATGCCAACTGTTCAGGGTTTGCCAGAACCAGCAGGGCAACGTGTTCTCCCAGAGGGCGTTTCTTCTTGCTGACTTTGTCGTATAGGCAGGGGTTATCCGGGTCCAGTAGATCGTTAAATTTCGGCAGTTCCCCGCTGGTGAGCTTGCGGATATCCATCACCAGAGTGAGTGGCTTTGGACCTTCAAACAGCTTGCCTGAACGGAGAACGTGGCGACCATCGCCGGAAATACTCAACCGGCTCACCAGATTATCCTGCGAGAGGTCATCGGGATCGGAGATAAGTGTGACATCACGATTTTCGTCGCTGGCCTCGGCCACTAAAAGCTGTCGAACCTCATCATCACTGGCGACAAAACGAAAGTCGAAGGAATGAGAGACCCCGGAGAGCGGGGAATCTGTTGAGGATACGGCTCTCTCTGTGTCAGGCGACACAATCGGAGGTGATGACAGAGTGAGTTTCGAGGTTAACTCAGCGCAGATTTTCACCTTCTTTTCTGACGATAACTCCAGCTTTGCCGCCTTGGGTGGCACGCCACCATGAGGCAGCTCACTGCCAAGAATGCGTTTGTTTGTTGTTCTGCCAATCTGACCATCCATAGTCAATCTCCGTACTGCAATCCGAAGGACTGTATTGAAAGTGTTTAGTTATATGACCTACAAATAGGATGAAAGTTTCATTTGGATAGCTGTCCGCAACCATCGCAAATGCGATGGTCTCATGGAAGATTCATGGACAATGGTCATTTGCAAAAAATACTGTCCGGGCTTGTACCAATGAGTCACAGATCGAATTCAAATTCACGCTGCTCACAAACTCTTCTGCAATGGTCGTCAGCTCGTCGGACCTGAGCACCAGAGCGTTACTGACGTTGAGTGCCTGCTGTAAGTTGGCATCTTTAACAGAGTTCTGAAACGATAGAGAGCTATTAATGTTACACATCATGAGAAACAGCTCTTCTGGTGAAGACGGATCATAAGCGCCATAGTAGTCTGTCTCCGTGGAGTCCCCGATGGCAGCTTTGACCCAACAATAGGTTAAACATCCGCCTTTTGAGTGCGTCACTCTATACAGGTAATGAGTGAAGGCCTGGTGAATCGATTGCACGGCTTTGTATTTTAAATCATCAACAAGGGTTGGGTTCTTCAGTGGCAGTTCAAGGGACTCTAAAATGGGTTTGTACTTGCCTTCGATATCAGGTTTTTGCGCAAGATCACATTGACTGTCGAATGCTTGCAGAGCATTGGGGCGTTGTTCTTTCACTGCTTCATCTTGATTGATTTTTTCCAACAGTTGCTTCAGGTTCGGGCTGTTCTCAGCTAACAGGGCTTCGACCTTTTGATTAATCATGGTCCTGTACCAGTCAGGCTGCCCCAGAACAATCACCGGACGGTGGTGCGCCTTGCTTGAGGTTAACTGCGAAAATGCGGGATGGTACACCAACATTCGTTCTATATTCGGAACGCCCTTGGGTTCGTCGGTCCAGGTGGTCTGTAAAGATGGGTTGGCAATTTTATTTTCAAGGAATTTCGAAAACCCCTCATGATCATGAGTGATGAACAAGGGGCCACCTTCTTCTTTTTGGAAGTATTGATAAGCCGACTGCCATATCTGGCTATTTTTTCCCCTGGACAATAATTCCTTATACCACTTTTTGAGGCAATGAGCGGCTTCAACCTTTAGTTCATCGATGCCTTCCAGGCGCACCAATAGCTGATGATGCCAGTGGGCGTCCAGGCTATGGCCCTCAAGGGTTGTCACTGCATCAAGCCAACCCGATTCCAGGGCTTCACGGGCAAAGTAAATCACCGAAGGTTTGGTCAGGTCGCTGTGTTTCAGTATATCTACTATTGAGCGAAGCCACTCATGAGGGCTTGCTCCGGTCTGATCAATGATTTTTGAATGGAGTGACTTGAGTTGTTCACTGACCTGATCTTCATCATTTTTGCTCAATATTTCTCTCACTGCCTCTGACATCAGCTTATAGATATGTTCATCACCGTCAGTCTCATCGTCGGCCAATTCCTGATCGTCATTGCCCGGTGCTTCTGTTTCCAGCAACATTGAGAGACCCATGGAAACCAACATTGAGACACCCACGGAAAAACCGGTTAAATCTTTTTCCTTCCAAAGGTTCTTTATCATGTTGGAAGTACTTGGATTTGTGCCCGGTAGTGCATTGTGTGTCTCCAGAACTTTCTTCAGTTCCTCAAGACTCATGCCAATGGCTTCAGCCAGAATTTGCTGTTGTGTTAAATCAGCACCTTTCAGGACATCTTTCAGGAGATCCTTGATATTCCTTGACTCAGTGCCGGAAGCACAGACCTTCCTGGTGGTCTGGAAGTCAGATGTGATTTCAGTCGGCTCCAGGGGCGCCCCACCCAAATCCACTGACTCCCAGGTTCGGCCTCCATCCCCGGAATACTCGGCAAAACTGTGAATAAGGCTATCAACTTGCCGGGATGGAATCCCGTAATAACGGCAAAAAGCAATAAAAACAGGCACTCGATGACGACAGCTACCTTGCCGTCTGGTTACGAGGAATTGAAAGAAATTCATCCAGCGTTCTGGTTGAGCCTCACCGGAAAAATTCTGGCAATATTCCGTGATCGCTTCAATTCTTTGCTTCGTGTCTTTAGCGCTTTTTATTTTCCACAAAATCCCCTGGTCCTGGTCAGTGTTCCTGAACAGTTTGTTCAGTACTGTTTTCATACCTTCTGAACAGTGGGTGTCAAAATGTAATGATCGTTCTGGCAGGGCTTTTTTAGCAGGTGTTTTTTCGCCTGATCCTCTGGGTTCCAGGATATAAGCCACCTGGAAACTCTGGTTAGCTTTGGCTTCAGGAATAGACAGTCTGTGAAGCCCGGTATATCGGTTCCTGACCAGAGTAAATGCCAGGTCGGGTTCTATACGCAGGGCTACGATATAGTCGTTAGGCGTCAGGCTGGGCAAGGCATATTGACCATTTTTCGGTGACACCTCAAAGGTTGCCAGGGTTTGATCGCTGGCTAATGTCACTTCCTGATCACGCCCCGGTAACCGGGCTGGCATGAGGGTTTCGAACCCTTGAATGTGTTGATCACTAATCTCGATCAGTTTGACATCACCCTTAGCAGTCACATAAGTATCTATTACCTGGCAGCGATACATGTGGGAAGGATATTTCTGCGTATTAAAAATTTTATAATCGCAAACTGTTGGGAGCTCCAGACCCTCATATTTCGTTCTTCTGTCCAGTGCCGGAGCGTGTTTCTCTTCGACTTCCGGTTTGTATTTTTCAGAATCGTCAACCCAGTGGTTCGACAGGTCACTTATCTGATGCCAAAACCCGGGCCACAATCGAACTGCATTGGAGTTCCACGCCTCTATCCGTTTCTCAGCCTCCCGAAGATGAGGCTGAGAAACGGATAATTTCAGTGTCAGTGCCTGTTCTTCCGTCAGGCAAAATACGCTGTTGGCGTCCGTGCCCGTCTCGCCAAACTTACGATCAAACCAGCGTTGCTGCCAGTGTCGGTAAAGTGCCTGAGTGAGAATATCGTCCGACTGATCCGGCTTCAGGGAAAGACCGGATGCCAGCCATCTGATCCGGGCCACGCTTTTGATAATTTCGGCTCTGGCTTCCTCTCCATTCAGCTCGGCCTTAATACGAATTTCGTGGCGTTTTTCATCAATACTGTTGAGATAACTCCGTCGTATCAACCACGGACGATCAACGTCGGATACCGTTTGGTTGAACCATTTGCAAAGTCCGGAATCAAGCTCACCGTTACTCATGGTAAGAGCCGTGACAAGAGCCGATGATTCTGGCAGTGCCTCCAGCGATATCCCGGCCGCCATCAGATAAAGCCGGTAGTGCC
>NZ_JAHHPN010000731.1:0-1813 GCF_024606325.1 Endozoicomonas sp. ONNA1 | reverse complement strand
GTTTGACGATAGGTAGTACGTACGCTCTGATCGCTATCGGTTATACCATGGTGTATGGGATTTTTACTTTTCTAATAGATAATAAAATCAATCAGTTATATTGAGTGATGATTTTTCAGGGACATATTTTTGAACCTCGAACATCTAAAATAGTGTGAATAGGTTTAAGAGGGTTCTAAATAGTCCTGTCTTGCCAATACTCAAAAAAAGTAATTATACCACTATAAAAAAGGGAACCTTAATTTGAAAAATCTATCTGCTGGTTTTCTTTCTGACACTTATACTCATCGGCTTTCATATCAGCATATTGTGTTCACCCTATGACTGAAGCAAGATCAAAGTATTGAGTCAGCAATGAGCCAGACAATAGTAATGTTATTGAGCTGTGGAGGGACGGTTGTTATCCCGATAGCTGGCTAAAAAGAAACGCTATGATGGTCTGCGAACTTTCAAGCATTTATAGGGTTAATGGTTAGTTACCTGAAGCAACCATACACTCGCTTTGCCAGTTAATAAGAAGCCGGACTACTGGAAATAGAGTGGAGTAGCTTCCTCTATGTCCTTGTGCCCACGATGTTATAGAGAGTCTGCCTGCTAATGCCGTATTCATGAGCCAGTGCTTTCTTTTGTTCACCGGCACTTACTCGGTCTTTCAATTCAGCTACTTGTTTTTCTGTTAGCTTGGGCATGGCTCCGATCTGTTTGCCTTTCTTCCTGGCGGACACAATACCTTCCCGCTGCCGCTCTCTAATCATGCTTCTCTCGAATTCTGCGAAGGCTCCCATCATTTGAAGCATGAGTGTATGCATAGGATGGCTGCCATCGGTGAAAGTCAGGTTCTCTTTATGGAACTGGATGGTAACACCCTGATTGGTTAGGTCTTCAACCAGCTTCTGAAGGTCTTTAAGGCTGCGTGCAAGTCGATCTATGGAGTGGACGTGTAAATGATCACCTTTTCGCAAATGGCGCAGACAGGCTTTTAATTGAGGCCGATTGGTGTCCTTGCCACTGCAATGGTCTTCAAAGCAGGTATCCAGTTCAACATCTTCCAGTTGCCGGGCAGTGTTCTGGTCAATACTGCTGACTCTGATGTATCCGACATTTTGGCCTTTCATTCAACTACGTCCTTTACTTCTTCTTCGAGTAAAAGAGAAATTAGACTTTGTTTTACATCGTGTCCAATTGATCAGATCAAAGGTTATTTGACACACTAAATCAATGGCTTAGAAGCAAGGGATTAGGTGTCCAGAAGGTACACTCAATTTTACAAGGTGGAGGGTCAATTGGAGAGGCTCAGGACCTTTGGCCTTTGATGGTATAGTGAAACAGAATCTCATCAAGGACCGATGGCATGAACAATAAACACGCTCGCTTTCTAGCTGAATACCTCATTGATCAAAACGCAACCAGGGCCGCTATAGCCGCTGGTTATAGCCCAAAGACAGCCAGAAGTCAGGGGTCTCGCCTGTTGACAAATGCTGACATTCAGATAGCTCTTCGTGAGCAGCAGGAGCAACTAACTACTGAACTCAAAATCACGGCTGCTGACAAGCGCAGAAAGCTTTGGGCGATTGCTCAGTTTTGCAGTGAGGTTGTGGAAGGGGTCGATGGTGAGTTCTCCATGAGAAACCCCAGGGCAGCGACAGCAGCTGTTGCTGAGTTAAACAAGATGGATGGGGAATACAAACAAGCTGTTAATGAACTACCACAAGTGACTTTCATCCAGCAGTTTGGTGACAGCAGTGGTCATTTGAAAGATCAGCAATTTGTTGTCACTGCTCACCAAGAAGAATGATAGGGGGGGGGAGACCAG
>NZ_JAHHPN010000730.1:0-1262 GCF_024606325.1 Endozoicomonas sp. ONNA1 | reverse complement strand
GGATACCACCGCCCAGTTTCTTGATGATCTTGGTCTGAGCAGCACCGCCCACACGGGATACAGAAATACCGGCATTCATCGCAGGACGGATGCCCGCATTGAACAGATCGGTTTCCAGGAAGATCTGACCGTCGGTGATAGAGATTACGTTGGTCGGTACGAATGCCGATACGTCACCTGCCTGAGTCTCAATGATAGGCAGAGCCGTCAGGGAACCGGTCTGGCCCTTCACTTTACCATCGGTCAGCTTTTCAACGTGCTCTGCGTTTACACGGGAAGCACGCTCCAGCAGACGGGAGTGCAGATAAAATACGTCACCCGGGTAAGCTTCACGACCCGGTGGACGACGCAGCAACAGGGAGATTTGACGATAGGCCCAAGCCTGTTTGGTCAGATCATCATAAACAATCAGGGCATCTTCACCCAGATCGCGGAAATATTCACCCATTGAGCAACCGGCAAAAGGAGCCAGAAACTGCATGGATGCCGGATCGGAAGCACCCGCAGCCACTACAATGGTATGTTCCATTGCACCGTGCTCTTCCAGTTTGCGTACCACGTTGGCGATAGAAGACTGCTTCTGGCCAATCGCTACGTAGACACACTTTATACCGGTACCTTTCTGGTTGATGATCGCATCGATGGCCAGAGCGGTCTTACCCGTCTGACGGTCACCGATGATCAGCTCACGCTGACCACGACCAACAGGAACCATGGCGTCAACGGACTTGTAACCTGTCTGAATCGGCTCGTCCACAGACTGACGAGCGATAACGCCTGGCGCTACTTTTTCGATAGGAGACGTTTCGGTAGCGTCAACAGCACCTTTGCCGTCGATGGGGTTACCCAGCGCATCAACAACACGTCCCAGTAACTGCCTGCCAACAGGAACTTCAAGAATTCGTCCGGTGCACTGAACAGTCTGGCCTTCAGCCAACTGACCATAGTCACCTAATACAACGGCGCCGACGGAGTCCTGCTCCAGGTTCAACGCCATACCGTACACACCGCCGGGGAACTTGATCATTTCCCCGTACATGACCTCTTGCAGACCGTGTATACGAACAATACCGTCAGTGACACTGACGATGGTGCCCTCATTGCGGGCTTCACTGGACACATCTAGCTGCTCTATGCGGCTCTTGATGATGTCACTGACCTCGGAAGGATTCAGTTGCATAGCTTACCTGCCAAACTCTTTACTTAAAAAAAAGTAACTATGAAATCATCGCATCGGCAAGCTTGGTCAACCGTGAGCGGAC
>NZ_JAHHPN010000729.1:0-1022 GCF_024606325.1 Endozoicomonas sp. ONNA1 | reverse complement strand
ACCGATGGAAGAGGTTGAAGCATAGACCATGGATGACTTTAACAACAAACCGCCTGGCTTGATTGACCCACCGGCCAGTGACGAGGATCAACTGACGCTGAAAACCTGGATGCGGCAGGTGACCGGGGCGGTGCGACAGGGGTTGGGGCAGATTGGGCAGTCGTTTTATGCGCTGGTGATTAAATCATGGGTGAATATTAACATGAGAGGTTATCATGACGTTACCTGCCAGTTTTGGCACATTAGATCTTCAAAGCCCGAACAGTGATCGCAAACAGGATGCTGGGGCTTATAGTTCACTCAAAAGGTATTTTTGTGATCTTGATCCCAGTGGTGTTCCCGACCCTACGTCGATAGACAAGCGCACCTGCAGTTCAACTTTCTCGGATCAGCCTACAGACTGTTCTGCCGACAACCGGGAACAACTTGGTGGCAAGGGAATGTTTTTGCAGCGCATGAAGAGAGCCGGTCTGCCTGTTCCACCCTTCGAATGTGTTACTGCTCAAGTCATGAATGCGCTTGAACAACACCCTCTGGATACCCGGTTTTTAGACCTCTATCTCCCCGGGATCGTCCTTGAACCGGGGCAGAGACCAGCCTGGCGAGCATCCGTAAGCACCTCATTGGCTTGCCGCCTTCTGAGCAAACCAAAAGGGATAGCTGGCTGGCGGGTCTGGCACAATTTGTTGCCAGTGATGACTATTACGAACAGGTTGAAAATTCTGAAGCGGCCCGACAAATCAGGGGACTGCGCCATCAGCTCGCCACATCACAGCCGGTGATTGTTCGCAGTTCTGGCATCAACGAAGACAACTACGGCGATGCCCAGGCGGGCAAATACCTCTCTGTGGTTCAGGGAGAAGACGATGTTTTGCGTACCTGCCTTAAGGTCATGGCCTCAGCTTACCGGCCTGAAGTCTGTCCCGAAGGGATGCCGCAACCCATGGCGCTGATTATTCAATACTGTGTTGATTGCCGATATGGCGGGGTCGCCATGAGCTTTCAATCTTTTCAGGATGATA
>NZ_JAHHPN010000728.1:0-3507 GCF_024606325.1 Endozoicomonas sp. ONNA1 | reverse complement strand
TGAAAGTGTCAAACGACAGGCCGGGCAACAAGGAGAATCCATGCCAGAGGTCTTTGCCCTGAATGCCTGTGATTGCTCCTGGGACAAAGTGTGTGAAAAAATTCAGACGGCAAAAGCGGATGGCGGCATCGTGGTCATCTCGGAAATGAATCTGATCGATAGTCAGCATCTGGAAGGTGAGTTAAACGACATTCTGGCCGGTGACGCTCATCCCGGATTCCATCTGTTTGCCACCATCAACCCACCGGAGTATAGCGGGCGAAAACCGTTATCACCGGCACTGAAAGGGCGTTTTCGACATATACCCATCCGGCAGTACAACCCGGCAGAATTGCGTGCCATTGCTGAGAAAGTGTTGCCACAGACCTGGCACGGGAAAATCGTGGCTGAATGGCTGACTGAGCAACATTGTCGTTTGAGGGCCTGCCTGCAAAGGCAAAACTTACCATTGCAGCCAACCAGTCTTGATCTACAAAATGCGGCCCGGGCCATCGTCCAAGGGGGCGATTTTACCAAAGACGGACTTCATCAGTGCCTCAATCAGCATTACCGGCTTTATCTGATGGCCGCCGGGATCTCTCTGGGGGCACTACCAAAGTCATCGGCACTTGCCACGAGTAACAGCGCTTTTGATTATCAACTTTGGGATTGGTTCAACCACATGGTATCGGACATTGAGCGTCCGTGGGTGATACGACGCAGTGATCTCAACAGTATTGATGAGAAACGCCATGAAATTCGTGTCGAGACTCGTCTGACTGAAGAAGAAGCCAGAACGGAAATAATCAGGATGGTAGCTCAGGCCAGATGGCAGGCATCCGGCCTTTCCCTGAAACCGGATCAGTCGGATGATATGCTCACCAAGGCACTCTACGGACACTGGCAGCGACGATGGTTTGATCATGAGTTTGGCCAGACGGGCGTGGACGTTAATAGCGTGTTTCCACTGACGAAAGAGCAGGAGCAAACGCTGAAAATATCGACTTATCAGCCCTGCCTTCAGGAGGCTGATCAGCGGATAAGCGCAAGGAGCTCCGGGGCGCTTCCACTAAGGCCCGCGTTCTGGTATCAGATAATTGGTCAGTCGAACCCTGTTAACAGAGCGTCAACTATTGCCACTGATAACGCTGCTGAACAATACGATCCGGAAGTCCACGAGAAACAGGCTCCGGCATTGAACCGGACAACGAACTATGAATACCAGGAGAAGTCACAGCTTGACGATTATAAAATTTTTGATTGCTACCATTCTTCTCGTCTGTATCGCCACTTGGCACGGGATATTTATGTGACTGCCAAAGGCGATGTCAAAGAGATCGATCTCAATGATAAAGACATTGATGGAGTTGAAACCCTCATACCGGAACGGTTACCAGGGCAGGACCAACCAGTGCTATTAACCAGCGATCAAGCGCTGGCGACTTTTAGCTGTTCATCAAAAAACGGCCAATATGCCTTGCCCAGCCTGAACCCTGACGACCATATCGTGGCCCTGCGTATAGAACCTGATATGGCATTTACCCTGGTCCGGGATCGATATACCGGGCTTCACACACTGTCTGTCCCTGAGGCCAAAGCTAACCAGAGTATCCAAGTGACTTATGTCGTGCAATCCAGAGTAGCGAGTAAAAAAACATTTACTAAAGAAGCCCTGCAAGAACGATCAACATGGTTTGACACCCACTGTTCAGAAGGCATGAAAAACGTACTGGACAAACTGTTTAAGACCATTGGCCGACAACTACCCGAAGTACAGGCGCCATTGCAGGCAATAAAAAACGCCAAAGACAAGACACAACTCATTCGGGCGATCACGGACTATTGCACACAGTTTTCCGGTGAGATTCAACCAGAGAGTCATGAGAATTTTTTTGAATTCCTCGTAACAAAACGACAGGGTAGCTGCCATCATCGTGTGACTGTTTTTATTGCTTTTTGTCGTTATTTCGGGATTCCATGTCGGCTAATCGATAACTTTATCCACTGCTTTGCTGAGTATTCCGAGGATGGAGGCCAAACCTGGAAATCGGTCGATTTGGACGGGGGACCCGCACAGGTAACAACAATCACACCTGCCTTCCAGCCGAATACGAAAGGAACTGTTTCCAGCACTGAGTTAAAGAAGACTCTGGGTCTCCTGAAGGAATTCCTTAAAGGCGCTGATTTAACACAACAGCAAACTCTGGCTAAAGCTTGTGGCATGAGCCTGATGGAACTGAACAACGCTTTAGCGACAAAGAGTGCATTACCAAAAACCCATCTAAGTATTTTCGAAATAGTCCGTAACCTTTGGAAGGAAAAAAACTTAACCGGTTTTGTCATGGGCGTCTCAATGCTGGAGTCACTGGAGACAGAAACACCGAGTGGTTACGGGGTAATATGGAGCGTTTTTTTGGCTTACAACGAAGACAATTTGAGTAAACCAATGTCGGAGGCAATAAAAGAAATCTTGTCCAACAGCGATGAAGATCAGGTCACAGAACAACTCAAGTCACTCCATTCAAAAATGATTGTTCAGGGCGGAGCAAACCCTCTGCAATGGTTTCATTTAATTCTGGACATACTGAAGCACATTGACTTAACCAGACCTTCGGTTATTCAATTTGTCCGTAAAACCCTGAAATCGGGTTGGCTGGACCAACCGCCAATCAACGACTTCTATACAGGGCTTGCTGATATACACCATGAGACTTTGGTACGTCTGGAAGCCGTCGATGAAGTGAAGTTTGAAGCCGCCCATGCTCTGAAAATATGGTACCGGAAGTTATTTTCCAGAGAAAAAAATAGCCAGACATGGCGGTTGGTTTACAAAAGCTTCCAAAGTAGAAACGGTGAAGCCTGGTTCGTGACTCATTGTCATGATGGGTTTTCGTCATTCCTTACGTATAAAATTATTCAGTCGTCTTTACAGATCGCCTGGACGGACGACCCCGAGGGAGTTCCGAATATAGAACGAATGCTGGTGCACCACCCCGCGTTTGCAAAGTTGAGCTCTGGCAAGGCGAACCACCGTCCAGTGATTATCCTCGGGGAACCTTCCTGGGGAAAGACCGTGATTGCGGAAAAAGTCAGAGTCCTGTTTCATCGAAAAGTTGAGAGCAGCCCGGACTTGAAGCAGATAACGGAAAAAATCAAACTCAATCCCTATGGGTTAGCAGTTGAGGATTATAGGCTTTGGAATGGTTTAAGGTACAAATACCGGCAAGCGATTCAGCAAGCCTTCAGTTATTACCTGTATGAAATGACGCACTCAAAAGCCGGTGGCTTAACGTATTGCTGGGCCAAAGCTACTATGATTGATCACATCACACCAAAGGACTATCTGGACATCTATGGCGCTCATGAGCCATCCTCACCAGAAGAGCTGTATGCCATGATGTATAAAATTGATAGCTCTGACCCATTTGCGAAATCTCTCAGGGATACTCACTTACGGCAGGCACTCAACGCCGGTAACGCTCTGGTGCTCAGATCCGATGAGCTGACAAAAATTGCCGAAGAGTTTTT
>NZ_JAHHPN010000727.1:0-1008 GCF_024606325.1 Endozoicomonas sp. ONNA1 | reverse complement strand
GCCCCGTGAACTGCATCAGCTACTGGTGCGTCTGGAAGACGTCGACGAACTGAAAGTTAAAGCCGCACATTGCCTGAAAAAGTGGTATCAGGAATTCTTGTCCAGGGAAAAAAATAGCCAGGCATGGCAATTGTTTTATAGAAGCTTACAAGAGGAAAGAAGTGATACCTCTGCCTTTTTCATCACTCAGGGTCATGGTGGATGTTCGTCATTCCTTAAAGGTAAAATTGCCGATTCATCTTTACAGGACGCCTGGACGGACGAGCCTGATGGCATTCCGAATATAGAACGAATGCTGGTGCACGACCCTGCATTTGTGCAGTTAATCTCGGGGAAGGCGAACCACCGTCCGGTCATTATCATGGGGCAACCTCGCTGGCTCGACACAGCAATTAATGAAAAGACCAACGCCCTGTTACAGCATAAAACTGAGAATAGCCCGGGCTTGAGGCAGCTATCGAAAAAAATCAATCAATATGAGGCGGTCAAAAAAGAACAAAGACTCCATCACATGCAAGCTTTAGATGATCTTAAAATTCGGATGCATGCATTATTTGAAAGTCCCGGTGGCTATTTTAATGAAGACATGTCACTGAATCTAATTAGGCAACATAGAGATGATGTCCGCAGCGAAAACAAATCCATTGCTGAGTCCCGTGAGCTATCAGAGGAGGAGCAGAAACTTATAACTGACTTAAAAAACAAATGCGAGAAAGCAATTAAGCAGGCCTTCAGTCATTACCTGTATGAATTGACACACTCGAAAGGTGGTTGTCTAACGTATTGTTGGCCCAATGCTTGCCAGTGGGGAAGCTACACTGACCGGGGCAACTATGGCACTCACGATCCTTCCTTAACAGAAGAGCTGTATACCATGATGTATGAAATGAATAACGATCCATTGTTTGAGAAATCCATTAAGGATGACTACTTGCGGCAGTCACTCAACGCCAGTAACGCTTTGGTGCTCAGATCCGATGAGCTGACAAAAATTGCCGAAGAGTTTTT
>NZ_JAHHPN010000726.1:0-2646 GCF_024606325.1 Endozoicomonas sp. ONNA1 | reverse complement strand
CATCATCAGGGATGCCCATCGCTTGGATAGAGCAACCAGGGACAGAAGGCATTCCATCAATCAAATTGCTGAGTCGCTTTAACCAGCAAGATTCTGGATTAATATCTCTGAGCAAATAGAAAATAACTGCCACAGCACCATAAACTCTGTTTTGAGATTTGTTACTTAAATTGAGAGCTTTGAAGTATTCACTATTTTGCAGAGGCGTGAATGTGACACCTGTAGACCGGTTCCATGTTCTACCATGATGAGCACAGCGATTACGAAGAATATTAAGACCGTCTAGCCATGTATCCAAAGTGTTTACCTTACTGATACCTACTCGATCACAAACTTGTTGCTGATATTCTGGCTTCAGCATTTTGTAGTAGAATCTTAGCAGCCCAAAATTCCAAGCCTCTACTGCAACCCAGAACGGTATAGCTTTATCACATTCCTTGTGCCAAACAATACTATCGTCACGACTTCGACCAATTTCTCTTTCCAGTCTTTTACGCCATTTTGTGAAATCTCCACTTCTTGCGTAGGAACGCCTGATGTGAGTAGTAGATATGTAAGACATTGGCGATACTCGCCCCATCTCATGGGCTATGATTGAACGGATGTAAATCTCGATACGCTCAAGAGCATCAGAGAGTAATAGTCGAAGCTGCTTATCAAACACATACAGGTCGACCACATTGTCAAAATGAGTGTTTTCATAGAAGCGGTCAGTTCTGCACTGGTTCTCAAACACTCTGGCAGGATACCAATAACCACTGAGTCGGTAATAACCTATTTGTTCAAGCTTGTGCCTTGTTCTTGTCTCACAGGATATACCCATACCACGACTTTGCAGTAGTTCTACAAGCTTTTGGTATTCAAAGAAGGGCTTTGTGTTGTTAGAGGTGGCGCTGTATGGCTGGGTCGTACTACTCTGTTCCATCTTCCCTGAATTCGGTCGGCACAAAAAAGATGGCCCAGCCGTCACCTGATCAAGTCAGGGAGAGGAACTGGGCTCTGTTACTCTGAATACTAGATTGATACTGCTAATTCGTCAATTAAATCTATTAGTAATAGAACACCAAATGCTCTCAAATCACGGCATCATTAGGCGTTGCTTGACATGACAAAAAAAGCCTCTTGGTCATCGTGACCTGTATCTCAGGTTGCGATCTTATGAACGCATGACTTTGTAAAAGTGTTCAGCTGGTGCAGTACAATTAATCTGATCCAGGGCCGACAAGTAACGTTCATCCTTCCCATTGACTTCTGTATATGCAACCAGAAAAGCAAAGTAGGATGTTTTACTGATCAGTTGTTGGGCTGGTACAACATAGTCGCACTGATCTGCCAATACTCCATTTAAATCCATGACTACACTAAAAACATGAGGAGACAGATTGTAGGCAAGGTTCAGTGATCTGTAGTCATCAACCAGGAGACTTTCAACACTCTTTTTTTCTTTAGCCACTAAAGGACTAGGAAAAAGAGAGATAGTAAAAAAGACAACGGCAGCCAGTGATAGTACTTTCATTTTGCAAGTTCCTTTGCATCAGTGTTTGTATACGAAGACATCTAGAATAATAGTTTACACTAAAGAGTAAACCTTGCAAGCTATTTATCTTTCTTTGTAAACGTTCAAAAACTGAATAACACTCTCAAAGACCTTTTCCAAAACCCGCAACTTTCGGCTGAAAATAGTCTTATCTACGCCATGCTTGGTGTATGAAGCACTCTTAGAAAGGTTGAACACATAGTGATCTCTGAGTGCTTCTATGAGAGGTTCAGAACGGATACTGGTAAGACCCAGTAACAGCTCAAATGCTTCATCATTCAGGGAGCCTTGCTCGAGATTTGTATGTTTTTTTTTCTCTATCATTTTCCAGAGTGAATAATCATTTCAGAGGAATTCCCATGTACAGATTCTATGCTCATATTATCACCAAATGTGATACCTAATATAACACCCATAATATGGTGGAAGATAACCAAGGCAAACTTGGCAAGCATTATTCTTACAGCCAGGGATAAAACCATCGATATTCATTATCATTACTTCCTCCTTTAATTTCACAAGCACCATATATGTTGGTTAACAGCTTGTAAGGAGTCTTTTTTTAGGGATCTTTTTATTCACCCATTGTATGATTGTATAAAAGTATATCTTATTTCCTATTTACACCACCCGCGTCTGCTACCACCATTGTATACTCTTGCGAGCCCTGCATTGATCAACATTTCTGAAAGATCCTTACCGTCAATGTAGACGTAAGCGATCAATCTGAAATACTTGCCGCGCTTTATCTCTCTAAGCTCTACTCTCTGAGCAGTACTAAGCTTTTCGTAAACAAAATCCCTGGCACGAATGGCGGCTTTCTTCTCTAATATGCACTCACCTTTGATCTCAGGCGTATCGACTCCGTTAACTCGGATACTGATATTCTTGCCGACGATCTCAGGCCATCCATCTATATCCACTCGTATCGTGTCACCGTCATAAACAGAATTGACCCGATTCACGACTATTCCACCATAGCTACTATTCCCAGCGAATGCTTTGGACATAATGCCTTTGTCCGGAGATGACCAGCTTGATAAAAAACCGGACGCTTTATCTTTGATTTCGTTATCCTGAAGACTATAAATACCAACCATGATGGCTAT